>JAZABE010000762.1:0-2107 GCA_036137535.1 Planctomycetota bacterium
GCCCCTGGCACCCTCCCCGGGCCGAACCCGCTCGGCCAGTGCCCCTGCGGCAATGGATTCACCCAGCGAAAAGGCTTGACCTTTTTGTTCACACTTTGCTTTTTCGGCGTCAGTTGCAGCGGGCAACCCGAAGTAAATTCCGAGACCAGCGTCAGCATCAAACAACCGAACATCCCGAGACCGGAAAAAGAAAACAAGGAAATTCGCTGTGCCATGGGCACTCACCCTCCAAACTCAGTTATTGATCGCAAAGCTCCCAGCCTACCAGTTTCAATCTCAACGGGGAGTCCTGTTTTCTAAGCAAAAAGCGGCAAGTTAAGGTCCAAACCCAGAAAAGCGATTTTCCGCACCAGTGGGTGGGATGCTCAGTTTCCTTTCTTGGAATTGCGGAGACTCGAAAAGACATCGCCCACAGGTTTAGCCGGAAGCGTCGATTTCCATTGCGTAAGCATTTCGGCCATCTGTTTGACCACCGCCGGGCGTTGCGTCCGGAGATCTTGGGTTTCCAGGGGATCTGCCAGCAAGTCGTACAATTCCAAATGGCTGCCATTCCGATTGGTGAGCAGCTTCCATTTCTGGCTGACCACAGCATAAGCGGCCCAATGATCCGGCTTGGTTTTCCGTGCCGGCCAAGGCGCATCGACTTTCCAAAAAAGCGGTTTAGTCCGTAAGGGATTTCCCTGGCCTTTCAGGGTATTCACCTGACTGATCCCGTCGGGTTGATAATCCACCGGTAGAGAAACCCCGCCAATCTCGCAAAACGTCGGCAGCAAATCAACAGCAGACAAAATCGATTTTTTATCAACCCTGCCTGCAGGAATGTTGCCGGGCCAACGGGCGATAAAGGGCACCCCGATGCCACCCTCAAACAGCGAAGCTTTATAAGCTTTTCGTCCCCCAGTCACTCCGCGAGCTGCAGCAATATTAAACCCATCCCCGGTCGCCGTGTCATGCATCATGCGCAGCGGGGTCTTTGAAGAATCCCTGGCCGGGCCATTGTCCGAACTAAAAACCACCAACGTGTGATCGGTCAGCCTGAGCCGGTCTAACGCGGCAAGCACTTCACCCACCCGGTCATCCGCATGGGACAACACGCTGGCGTAAATATTGTCACGCTCTTCCAAAGATGAAAATCGTTTTCGGTACTGGGGAAGCGTATGAAAAGGGGTGTGAGGTTCATGCAGCCACAGGTTCACGAAAAAGGGACGACCGACTCGCTGGCTCTCCTCGATGAAACGTATGACTTGCTGGGCATCTTCGTGGACCGGCATTTGCTTACCCGAACAGTTAAACGCACCGTAGGCGTCGAACCCATAGTGGCTGGGGGGCGGTGAATCCGGAATCATGTCATTCGCCAAGTGCCATTTCCCAAAATGCCCGGTTCGGTAACCCGCTTTACTGAGAAAACGAGACAACAGCGGCGCCTGGGGATCCAACCAGTCCGGCATGTTTCGTCTGGCATTGCTTGGCACCCAGGCAAAGTGGCCCTGGATGTTGTACCGTGCCGGAAACTGGCCAGTCATGACCGCGGTTCGGCTAGGCGAACAAACACCACTGGCAACGGTAAACCGGTGAAAGTCCGTGCCCTGCTCTGCCAAGCGATCAATATTCGGAGTTTTAACATAAGGATGGCCATGACACCCAAGATCTCCCCAGCCCCAGTCGTCTGCAAAGATGAAGAGAATATTGGTGCGAATTTCTCCCGCGTCAACCGACTGCCCCCCGGAAACCGCCCACAACGCCAAACCGGCCAAGATTAATTTCATTAGCTTTGTCATTGACCTGATTCTAAAAAACGGCTTGGACCAGCTGGATAATCGTCAGTTCCTTTTTCCCGGTTTTAATTTGCAAATCAAAAAAACCCGAACCCTTGTTCTTGTGATCAAAAGAGACTGAAACCGCATCTCCTCGCTTGGAAAAATAATTGGGCTGACTCCAGTCGACCTGGTCAACCATGGTCTGATTAACTCCTGGACCAATAACATATTTTCGGTTCAGCAGCATTTCCAGAATTTCTTCACATTCTGAGACTTGTATCTTCTGAACCGACCTTACCCGATATTCTTTCATCCGCACTTTGAGGATTTTGTGTGTTTCTATCCTCACT
>JAZABE010000763.1:0-1247 GCA_036137535.1 Planctomycetota bacterium
TGGGCATTTCGATTCTCGAAAGTTATGGAAGCTATTAGGGAATTCCGTTTCCATTTTTGTGGTGGAGGAAATTCTCAAGCAGTTCTTTGAGCAATGGCAACCCAGTCATTGAACTCTAGCTGTACCACTGTCGAACTTTGAGAACAATGGAAAGCTAGTTTTTAACGGGCAAGATAGGGATGCTAGGCCAAGCACGTTTTACTGGTTGCGATGAATTGGCAAGACATCGAGAGCGTACATTCCTCGTCCATGAGTGGCGATGACCATGATCAGGTCTCGCGGATGAATGATTAAATCATGGACAAAAGTCGTTGGTAGATTTTTGCCGATTGTCGTCCAGGACTTGCCGCCATCAAGTGTCACGTAAACTCCCAGATCCGTTCCGACGTAGAGAATGTTTGAGTGGACAGGATCTTCTCGGATCACATTGATCGGTCCGCTGGGAATTGTATTAGCGATACTGGTCCAGTTTTTTCCTCGGTTGGTCGATTTCCAAAGGTACGGAGTAAAGTCATCGTTTCGTTTTCCGTTTTGGGATAAATAGACGGTTTGCAATTCGTATTTTGAAGCAACCACTCTGGAGACCCACCGATCTTTGGCCAACCCTTGAGAAATGTCGATCCAATCCACGCCTCCATTGGGGGTGACTTGCGCGCGTCCATCATCCGTTCCGCAATAAATCAGCCCGAACTTCTTAGGGGACTCTGATATCGAAAAAATGGTTTGATACGAAATATCTCCCAGTCGGCTAGCGTTGTTGTGAGTCAAATCTGGACTGATTTTTTCCAGGTTTTTACCTTGGTCCATCGACCGGAAAAGAAAGTTCATTCCGTGGTAGAGAATCCTGGGATTATGCGGGGAGATGATGAATGGAGCGATCCATTGGCCCCGGAACGGTGGTTCGCCCTGGGCAGGTTGGGGTAAAAGATTGGTTCGCTTTTTCGTGTCCAGCTGAGTTCTTGAAATTCGACCGTAAAATCCGGCGGAATAGACAATGTTAGGATGATTTGGATCCACCGCATGAGAGGAACCTTCACCGCCGGGCGCAGATTCCCAGTCCACTGCTGGAATCCGGTTTCGACCCCGGCGGAGATCAACAACGGCACGGCGACTCCCATGGTCCTGAATGGAACCATAAACCCGGAACGGCTGGTCCATGTCATAGCCAACGTTGAAAAATTGTACGGCAGGAATTTCTTTGAGAAACTGCCGCCAGTTTTTTCCGCCGTCGTAGGAAATTACGATTC
>JAZABE010000764.1:0-9346 GCA_036137535.1 Planctomycetota bacterium
AATCGTACACAATGCCCACAGTCCCGCCGCTTGGACATGGACCGCACCACTCATCGACTTCAAACTATCAACAATCACTTTAATCCCCCCACAGGAAGCAATGTCACGCGCATACTGCTCGTCTCGCAATGCCAAATTAGCAATGGCTTGAACATTCTCCACTCCATGAGTGTGATGGGTAATTCCCATGGTCCAAGAAAACACTGTCCGTTTTGACTCGCCATACATTTTAGAGATTTGATCGAGTTCTTGTTTCGTTACACCTGACTTGTTTTCAATCTCGTCCCAACCCAGGCTCTTTAAGTCTGCCAACCAGGGTTCCGAGTTTTCGCAATAGTCGTCCAAAAACTTTTTTTCAAACTTTCCTAATTCCATTACCGACTTGGCGATACCTTTCAATAAGGCAAGGTCGCCGCCAATGTGTGGTTGCACGTACAGAGATGCGATCTTGCTGCCAAACAACAGGCTGCGAAGGTCGCTCGGAATGCGAAAACGAACCAACCCGGTTTCAACAACTGGGTTGATCACAATGACTTTTCCTTTACGCCGTCGAACCTTCATCAAACTGGTCATCAATCGAGGGTGGTTGCTTGCCGGGTTCCCACCGATCACGAACACCAAATCTGCTTTTTCAAGATCTTCCAGCACAAGGGTGGCTGTTCCACTTCCGATACTGCTCAGCAGCCCTACTCCACTCGCTTGGTGGCAGTAATAGCTACAGTTGTTAACGTTATTGGTTCCATACATCCGGGCAAACAACTGCAAGAGAAACCCGGCTTCATTGCTACTTCGACCACTGAGATACCAAAACGTCTCGTCCGGCGAAACGGACCTGAGTTTTTTCACGATCCGTTGCATGGCTTCCGACCATTCAATGGTGCGATAATACTGTTTTCCCGGTTCGCAAAGGACAGGCTTAGCCAGGCGGCCACTGTTTTCCATTTCTCGAGGCGAAAACTTTCTGAGTTGCTCGAGGGAATAAGTCGACCAAAACGAATCCGGGATTGGGGATTGCATATCAGCAGCCATCGCCTGCAACGATTTTTTGCAAACTTCAGGAAACCCACCAGCTTCGTTAACCATTCCCCCTTGTTGACCGCCCATCCCCAAGGCGCAGGTTTTACAGGTGTTTTTGGATCGCATCGCGGTCCAAAACTTCCAAAGACCTCCGGCTTCTTTGGCTTTACGGAACGTGTACTTGATAGCCTGCCACCCTCCGCCACTTTTTGGTTTCTTCATTGCGTTATGAAATCCAGGTTTCTGAATGATTTCCAACTATTGCCCTATTATTCACGATGACGCCAAAACCAGAAGCAGACACCCACTTTTGGGTACCAATCGCATCAGGCTACCAACGGATGGATTCAAGAATCAACGCAAAACCGATCAAAACGATACCAAACCCGACCGCCAAATCAGCAACGAACGATCCTAAACCTGTCCCTTGTAAGACTTTGTCTCAGCTGGTTCTATCGACTAACATAAACAGTTCAATTGCCGCACGAATTCGGAGGCCGGGGTTAAATTTTTCCCCAGTGCAACCACACACCGACTTGCCGTGCCAACACAGCATTATCTCCAAAGTGGATTCATCAATCGGAATCAATCGATGTTAGACATTGTCGGAAACGGAACCGCCCAGACCTGCAACGGTGCCACTCGCCGAGAAGTCGTCCAGGCCGGCGCACTCGGCGCTATCGGACTTTCACTACCTCACCTGCTTGCCGCTGAAGAAGCAGGAGTCAAAGACAAGGATGACGATCGCGCCTGCATCATGATCTTTAACCTTGGTGGACCAAGTCAAATGGACACCTTTGATATGAAACCCAACGCTCCAGCGGAAATCCGGGGACCATTTCAACCCATTTCCACTAAAGGTGAATTTCAGATCAGTGAAATTTTCCCAAAGCATGCTGAAATCGCCGACAAATTTTCAATCGTCAGAAGTTGTTTTCATACCGGTGCCGCAGTCCATGATGCCGGTTGGCAAATGATGCAAACCGGTCGACTCTTCACAGGTGGAATCTTAACCCCTCATGCTGGGGCAGTCACCGGCTACCTTCGCGGCCGAAAAACCGATTTGCCCCCCCACGTGGTGTTGCCCGAAAAAATGGGACGTGGAGGCGGTAACCTTCCTAACGGCCAGTCAGGCGGATTCCTTGGAAAAATCCACGACCCTTTTGAGTTATCTGCTGATCCCTCAAAACCCGATTTCAAAGTTCCGGATCTTTTGCCACCGAACACAATTGGACAAGCCCGCATTAACCGGCGAAAACGGATGCGTGAAATTGTCGACGAATCGGTTAAACATTTTGAGTCCAGCGAAAATGCGAGAATGCTCAATGACAACTTCAAGGCGGCTTTTCGCTTGATGACAAGCACAGAAACCCGCGATGCATTTGATCTTACTAAAGAACCCAAAAAGGTTCGTGAACGCTATGGAATGAATCGATTTGGGCAGTGCTGTCTATTGGCCCGCCGGCTGATCGAAGCCGGCGTTCGATTTGTCACCATCAACACGTTTTTGACTGTGTTTAACGAAGTCACCTGGGACATCCACGGTTCTGCACCGTTTACTTCCATCGAGGGCATGAAAAATATCGTCGCCCCCATGTATGATCAAGCCTATTCCGCACTGATTACGGATCTGGAAGACCGAGGCATGCTCTCAAAAACAATGGTCTGCAATCTCTGTGAATTTGGGCGCACCCCACGAGTCAATCCTGCTGGAGGACGTGATCATTGGCCACAATGCTACACCGTTTATTTTGCCGGTGGTGGTGTCAAAGGTGGGCAAGCTGTTGGCGCAAGTGACCCGATTGGTGCCGTTCCCGCAGATCGACCGGTTGGCCCGGCAGAAATTGTCGGAAGCATTTTCCATAGTCTTGGATTTGATGTGGAAACCGAACTCCCGGGTCCGGGAGGACGCCCGTTTCCATTGGTCAACTTTGGCTCCAAACCCATCAAGGAACTTTTCGAATAACCCTTTCCAAATGCAACCATCCACCTGCCAACTCCAAAAACAACTTGTCTTAATAACTTGTGTTTTACTGCTTTGGGTTTCCTGGAAAGACTCGGCGTACGGACAAAACACCAAGGCCACCGAGGCGAATATTTCGTTCCGAAATGACGTCTTGCCGGTTCTCTCAAAACTCGGTTGCAATTCAGGAGCCTGCCATGGTGCCCTGGCCGGCAAAGGCGGATTTCGCCTGTCTCTGCGTGGATTTGACCCGGTAGCTGACCACTTCAATATCGCCAAACAGGCACGTGGGCGACGGGTCGAGTTTCGCGAACCCGCCAAAAGCCTGTTGCTGACTAAGCCCACTGCTGCCGTACCCCACCAAGGTGGCGTCCGATTTAATCTCCAATCGGAACCCTACCGAATCATCTCACGCTGGATTGCCGAGGGCGCGAAAGGTCCCAATGATTCAGATGATCAACTCGAAAAGATTCTGTTTGCGAATTCCAGCTCAAAAAGAGGGCTCAAGGTAAACGCTCATTATTCAAGCGGCAAAGTCCGTGACGTCACCCGTTGGGTCAAGTTTTCGTCTACGGATGAAACAATTGTCAAAGTTTCTGACAACGGCGTTGTTGAAGAAGTTGGGTACGGTCAGGGTGCGATCACTGCCTGGTATGACAGCCAGATCGCGGTTACCCGGTTGAGCCTGCCTTTCCCAAACCAACTGGATCCTGAAATTTATGCAACCGCAGCCCGAACCAATTTCATTGACGAAAGAGTGCTCGAGCAACTCCAGCATCTCAACCTCGAACCTTCCCCAAGATGTGATGATCCCACGTTCATTAGACGAGCGTTTCTGGACACCATCGGAATCCTACCGACCACCGGAGAAGTAATCAAATTTGTCACCGACCAAGATCCCAACAAACGAACCGAATTGATCGAACACTTACTGGATCGTCCTGAATTCACCGATCTCTGGACGTACCACTGGTCGGATGTCCTGTTGATCAATGGAACCAGGCTGAGACCAGGTGCCGTTAAGGCTTTTTATCAATGGGTTCGTGGACACGTGGAAAACAACACCCCGTGGGACCAGTTTACCCGTGAGATCCTCACTGCCCAGGGAAACAGTCTTGAAAACGGCGCAACCAATTTTTACGCCCTCCATCAAGACCCACAAACCATGGCCGAAAATGCAAGCCAGGCTTTTTTGGGACTCTCTATAGAATGTGCCAAATGTCATAACCATCCTCTGGAAAAATGGACCAATGATCAGTACTACGCCTTCGCAAATCTTTTTTCTCGAGTTCGAGCAAAAGGCTGGGGAGGTGATGGTCGAAACGGGGATGGAAAAAGAAATCTGGTACTGGCCTCTGTCGGAGAATTAATCCAACCCAATACCGGCAAACCCCAACCACCCCGTCCTTTGGACGGATCGCCGTTACCAAAGGATTTCAAAGGCGATCGTCGAGTACCCCTCGCTGATTGGATGGTTTCCCCGAACAATCCTTATTTTACTCGAGCAATCACGAACCGGATCTGGGCCAAATACTTTGGCATCGGCCTCGTTGAACCCGTCGATGATTTACGTTTCAGCAATCCAGTTACCAATGAACATCTTCTGGAAGAACTATCCGTTTTTCTAGTCCAAAACCAATTCAACTTAAAAGCACTCATGCGACTGATCCTACAGTCTGAAACCTACCAACGAAGCAGTGCAACCACCGAGAACAACCAGGGAGACCATCGGTACTTTTCCCACTATTACCCCAAGCGTTTACAAGCCGAAATCCTGCTCGATGCAATTTCCGAGGTCACCCAGGTTCCAACACCTTTCGAGCAGATTGCATTCCCGGGAGCGGATAACCAGAAAACCGATTTCTATTCGAAGGGAACCCGTGCCGTTCAACTTTACGATAGTGCAGTCGCTTCGTATTTCCTCAAGACCTTTGGTCGAAACCAGCGAGAGATCACCTGTGAATGTGAGAGAACCAATGAAACCAGCATGGTTCAGGTCTTGCACATTTCAAATGGTGACACACTCAACCAAAAACTTGCCTCCAAAGAAAACCGGCTCAAAAAGCTCTTGGACCAAAAACTATCGGACCGAGAACTGATTCAGCAAGCTTATTTAATCTGCCTCGCCAGGAAACCTTCAGAAGCAACGGGCACCCGGTTGCAAACTGTTTTTAAAGAATCGAAAGAAACCAAAAGGACCCTCTTGGAAGATCTTTTTTGGAGCTTGGTTAGCAGCCGCGAATTCATGTTCAACCACTAGGAACCCAGAAAACGGTTCAGGCCCAAAAACCAGCGGGCAGTTTGAGTCAATCACTTCAGGCCCAATCCCCGGGTTCATCATCGCCTTCAACCAGCAGATTTCCGGGTCCCGACTAGGCCGAACTAACCATCGGCAAACTCACACTTTTATTAGCTTACTGCGTTCGCCAAATGGACATCCATTTGAGGGTATGGAATTCCTATTCCTGCCTCGTCCAGTGCATACTTTGTAGCCCTAATCAGCTCCTGCTTTAAATTCCAATAAACTTCCGCGGAGCACCAGACTCGAAGCTGCCAGTGAATCGACGAACCACCCAGTTCGACTAAAACGACCTGATGCTCGTGATCATCCAGTTTATCTTCCAGCCTCTCAATCACCTCTTCCAAAACCTGGCGGGTCTGATCGAGGTCCGCTTCATAGGCGGTTCCCAACTCGATATCGATTCGCCGATTGACATGATGGCTAACGTTTTCAATAGTGGAAGTGAAAATACTACCGTTGGGAATAATCACTCGGCGATTATCTGAAGTGTCCAGGCTCGTGGTGAATAAATCGATCTCGTTAATTGTTCCCGCTTCTCCGCCAACTTTGACAAACTGACCCACCTTAAAAGGGCGAAAGATCAACAACATGATCCCACTGGCAAAATTGGATAACGTTCCCTGAAAAGCCAGCCCGATCGCCAGACCTGCTGCGCCAATGACTGCTGCAAATGAAGTGGTTTCCACACCAAAAATACTGAGGCAGGCCAAAACACCGAGCAACAAAATCGACCACCGCGATAGTTTTGCAAAAAACTTCAGTAACGTTTCATCGAATTTTGCCTTTTTCAAACCGTTGGTCACAACACGAGAGACCATTCCAGCAATGATCCAAGTCAGGAACAGGATGAGAATAACTTTGGCGGCACCCATTGCATAAGGAATTCCATGCTGTACTGTCATTTGCAGCCACTCCGGAGATCCCTCTGGGAGGATTTTTTCAATTGCATTGTCGGCAACATTGGCAGTATCCAATGAATTGTCCGTTGCTTTGATTGGATCTCCGCCTTGGGCGAAAATAAAGAGTTGCATCACAATTGTATCCTTGCGGTATCTGGTGATTTGAGGGGAAAATTGCCAGTAACATAACGTGTGTTGATTAGAGCAAATTGCCATGAATGACAAAACAACAATTGAGCGGAACCAATTGATCCGTGCGGTCGATTTCGCAATCAAAAATCGGCAGACCCAAAAAATCATTGCCAACAAATTAACCGCGGTTTTATTGGAACCGGGAGCCATCAGCGAGTTGGACCAGTCGGTTAAAGATTCCATCGCAATCTCAGGATGGGCACCGTTTCACTATGATCGGAAAAAGGACCAATGTGCCGAACCCTGGCGATTCACTCTTTTTTTTCACCAACAATGCAGAGAACTCTCCCAGGAATTTCATCAGATCTTCAGTAATATCAAGCCAACCAATAAGATTCCGGGAATGCTCCGGGCTTGCGGTGCCTTGGTCTTGATCACCTGGTTACCCGAAACTGATTCCGAGTCTGAGAAAATCCGGCAAGTCAATGAGGAACACTTGGCAGCGGCAGCAGCAGCCACCCAGAACTTGTTACTCGCCTTGGAAGCCCGGGGACTGGGAACCTATTGGTCCAGTGGTGGCCTTTTGGGTTCAGAAACTTTATTTAAACGTTATGGAATTGATCCCGGAGAAAGGCTCATTTCAGCAATTTTTGTAAACTACCCCGGGCTTTATTCAAGTTCGTCCAGTCAGGTGCACGGCGGAAAAAATCGTGACAAGCGGGCCAGTTGGATGCATTGGACGCGAATTATTGATTAGCATATGGACAGTCCCCAAAAAACTGAATCCCGGTTTTACAAAATGAAGTTTCGCAGCTAGTCTGAAACACTCTGTCGTTAAAATTGATCACGGCACCGGCTCCTCCAACAGAACCAATCTATACAACGTGGAACCCAATTCATTGTCGTCTGAAATGCTTGACCGTATTGATGACCGAACCCGCCAGCTGGGTACAGAGTTTTTTTCGCAGCTTTCGCGGAATAACCCTTGGTTCTTCCAACGAAGGTGGTGGGACGACCGGATCATGGACTGGTCGATGAAAGATGAACAACTCAAGGTTCAGCTTTTTAGATTTGTGGATGTACTCCCGATGCTGACGACCAACGAACTCGTCGTTCAACATTTGCGTCAGTACCTCGACCAAGCTTCCCATGCCCTGCCCTGGGTCATGAAGTTGGGTTTGAACCTGTTTTCAAAAACGGCACCGACGCGGGCTGTCGTTGCCAAGGTTGCCAAGGCCGCTGCATCCAGTTTTGCCAAAAAATTCATCGCCGGAACCAATGCCAGTGAAGTCATTTCTGCAGCCCACTTGCAAAGAAAACTGGGACACGGATTTACATTGGACATTCTTGGCGAAGCAGTCACCAGTCAATCGGAAGCTGATGCCTATTTTAAGGCGTATCAAAAACTGCTCAAGGACGTTTCACCTCAAGTGAATGCCTGGCCCGACCATCCGGCGGTCGATTTCGATAACCTTGGCCGAATTCCAAGAGTTAACTTATCTGTCAAACTGTCCGCACTGGATCCCCACTTTGATCCAATCGATTTTGACGGCGTCGTCAAACGAGTTGGGAAACGGCTCAAAACATTGCTGCGTGTTGCCGAAAAGCACAAGGCATTTATCAATGTCGACATGGAATCCTATGACAAAAAAGACCTGACACTGTACATCTTCAAATCCGTCTTAAGTGAACCCGAATTTTCCTGTCGCTCTGATGTCGGAATCGTCATCCAGTGCTACCTGCGGGATTCGGGCGCAGATTTTGAGGATTTGCGGGATTGGGCTCGAAGCCGAGGCACTCCCGTTGGAGTTCGTTTGGTCAAGGGAGCGTATTGGGACTACGAAACGGCGCATGCCCAGGCTGAAGGCTGGCCTATACCGGTTTACCAGCAAAAGTGGGAATCCGATGCGAATTATGAGCAACAGATTCGATTTATTTTGCAGAACAGTGACTATCTCCGCCCTGCTTTCGGATCCCACAACCTTCGGTCTCTATCGCATGCGTTGGCCGTCGCTGAAAAGCTCAATCTAGAACCGGGAACATTCGAAATTCAAATGCTCTACGGGATGGCTAATGCAGAAAAAAAATCACTCGTGGCAAAAGGCCATCGAATGCGGGTTTACATGCCTTATGGTGAATTGATTCCTGGTATGGCTTATCTGGTTCGCCGGTTGCTTGAAAACACTGCCAACGATTCGTTTTTACGAGTTGGTTCAACCGCAAATGTCAACGTCCAAAAGATCATGTCCAGACCTGGCCCAGATTTTTCTGATCCACCATTGGAACATTCTCGTCTTCAAACCCCAAACATCTCACGTCAACCCTCGGTCAAATCTACGAAAGTCAAATCGATGAAAGCGCAATTTCAAAATGAACCGCCAATTGATTTCGCCGTTGAAGAGAATCGGATACAAATGCAAACCGCTCTGGATAAGGCACGATCACAATTTGGAGACCATTTCCCCCTGGTGATTGATGGATGCCCGGTTTCGACAGATGATCAATTGATCTCGCTTAATCCTTCGAATGTTTCTGAAGTCGTCGGTCGTGTGTCTGTTGCCACCCCTGGTCAGGTTGATCAGGCCGTACAAGCAGCTAAACGGGCTTTTGTCGAGTGGTCCAGAACAACAGCGTTGGAACGGGCGCAGTACCTGAAAAACGCCGCGGAAGCGATGAGAAATCAGTTTTTTGATTTATCAGCAACAATCGTCTTTGAATGTGGAAAACCTTGGCGAGAAGCCACCAACGACCTCTGTGAGGCGATCGACTTTCTGGACTTTTATGCTGAACAGGCAATCGAACTGGACCAGGTTTCCGGTGCCGACGTACCGGGTGAAGAAAATCGATTTGAGTTTATTCCACGAGGTGTCGTCGGAGTAATCGCACCCTGGAATTTCCCCCTGGCAATCCTGACTGGAATGGCAGCGGCAGCCCTGGCGACCGGTAATACGGTTGTGCTCAAGCCGGCCGAGCAATCGTCGGTGATCGCCGCCAAGTTCATGGCAATTTTACAATCCGTTGCTTTGCCCAAGG
>JAZABE010000765.1:0-1033 GCA_036137535.1 Planctomycetota bacterium
CTTTGGGTTGGCCGGGTATTTGAAAACAATGACGTCCCAACGCTTAGGTTCACTCATTTCGTAAGCGAATTTGCTGACCAGGATTCGATCACCATAAAAAGAGTCCTGGTTGGATTGCCAGCCGGTAAAATCTCGCTTTAAGTTGTGGGTGTAGCGACAGACTGGGCAGGTTGCCGTGCCGGTGTACCATTGGCTGTCAGGATCGATTCTCACTTTTCCCGCAGCCGAGACACGCATTGGTTTGCGATCGGGGTTTTCTCCACTGGCGCCGACTCGGAAATTATGCCCGCATTGCTCACAGAACAGATCGATATGGCGTCCCTGGAGCGTCGGCGCCATCGAGCCGGTTGGGATGACAAATGCTTCGGCCTCATACGTCCGAAAAAGGAGTGCGAGAATGACCGCGACGACAATGGACTCGATCGTTTCCCGGATGCCGGGGTCCGCAAAAAAACCAATTCGCCTGGGGGTTTTTGATGTCCGGGCAGGTGCGTCGGGTTGGTTCTCTCCCAGTTGTGGCGCCTTTTTTTTCTTTCCTTTTTTTGACTGGGAAGGAATTTCAAATGGCCGTTTCTTTTTTTTGATTGGGTTATTGTATCAAAATGCTGCCCTGAACAATCTGCTCCATTGGAAATGGAACCCGTCAGCTTCCAGGGAAAACGTTCGAGAAATTATGCGGTGAAAGAGAGTGATTTATAGTCAAAACGGCCGGAAAAAGATACTTGCAATTTAAGGGAGCGTCTAGGGATATGGGTTGGATCAATTGACGATTCCCAGAATCTCTGATTTTTTAGGGTAAATGGCAGAGTTTCTGGAGTCTTTGGAGACGGGGACATTGTCACCCACCACATAGAATTCATCCTTGCCCAGACGGGAAGACACAGACGGTGATTTTTTGAAATAGTAGATATCGCGAAAAAGTCGCATTCGCAGGAGTTTGCCTGGGTTGATCGAAATGTTTTTAAACGTGATTTGTTGTGCGGTTGAGGCAGGAGGGTTTTTTTCTAGTGGTAAAGGTGCCATTGCTACGGAC
>JAZABE010000766.1:0-2051 GCA_036137535.1 Planctomycetota bacterium
GATCCCAAAGTGTGTTTTTTCCAGTAATCAGTTTCTCACCGAGGTGCCATCCATGATCAGACCAGAGGATGACGATTGTATTATCCTGTAAACCACTTTCTTGGAGTGCCAAGAGAATTCTACCAACTTGTGCGTCGATAAAACTGGTGCAGGCCAGGTAGCTTCGAACCAGATTTTTCCATTGATTGGCTTCCTTTAGGAATTTGAGCCTGGGTTCGGGGAGCTTCCAGTGCAGGTGCCAGGAGAACCTCGGTGTGTCTTCCCGGTCTTCGTCCAATACCGGAGGGAGCTGCAAGGTGGTCTCGGGGTAAAGGTCGAACCATTGTTGGGTTGCGTAACACGGGACGTGAGGCAGGAAAAAACCGACCGAGAGAAAAAACGGTTTGGCGGGTTTGTTTTGGAGACGCTTGACTGCCCAGTCAGCAACCTTCCAATCTTGCTTGTCTTCGTCTCGATGAGGAAAGACTCCCCAGTCAACCAAAGGATGATTGGCTGGTGTCTTGACCAGTGGCTTCGGAGGCCGGGCACCGACTCCTGCCGGAGGGCCAATGACATCAAATTCCGAATCCGTCTTCTTGCGACCATACCTGCCATGGTAGATCTTGCCCGCGGTCAACGTGTCGTATCCGTGGCGTTTGAGATATTGGGGAAGGCTGACGACGTTTTTGAATTCCGCGACGTCTCGAAACCAGGGCGCCAACCCATAGATTCCCGTCGTGGAAGGCCTGAGGCCGGTCATCAAACTGGTGCGGGATGAGTTGCAGAGCGGTGCCTGGCAATGAGCATTGAGAAACACGGTGCCCCGTTCGGCCAGCGCATCGATCTGCGGAGTCTTGATTTGGGGGTGTCCACCCAAACAACCAATCCAGTCGTTTTGGTCATCGATCGCGATAAACAAGATGTTGGGTTGGTTGGGATTCTGGGCTGCGGCTGAAATCGGTAGCAAAATTTCCAGTACTAGTATCGGCAGGCAGCAGGCTGAAAATAGCTTGAAAAACATGTCCTCTAATTCCCCAGGCAGGTTGGTTCAAGCCTCCATCGTAACAGTTTCCAGCCCCGTTGAGTTGGGATGGCCTTTGTTTTGTGATTTTCTACCTGTCAAACAGCCGGGTGTACCCCTGGGAATTGAAAAGGGCCGTTACCTGGCGAATGCCCTGAGTGTTGAGTCGATTGCGTCAAAGATCAGGTGCAAATCACTTTCTTCAATGACCAGTGGTGGCATGATGATCACGGTAGCCCCCAGTGGGCGCAGGCGAACGCCGCGTTTTTGAACTTCAGCACAAAAACGGTACCCGATTTCCGTTTCGTTTTCCCCGCCCGGAACTTTCAAATCAAAGGCAGCAACCATGCCCAGTGATCTGGGGGATTGGATATTTGGGTGGGTCGCCAGTTCATCGATTCGCGACTTGATAATTTCGATTTTAGGTTCGAGTCGTGCCAGCGTTTGCTCCGACTCAAAAAGTTCAAGGCTTGCCAAGGAGACGGCCGCAGCCAGAGGGTTACCTGCAAAGGTGTGTCCATGAAAAAGGGTTTTCTTTTCGTCGTAATCCCCGAGAAAGGCATCGTAGATACGCGAGTTGCTGAGCGTGGCTGAAATGGGAAGATAACCGCCGCTGAGTCCCTTTCCCAGGCAAAGGATATCGGGATCAACCTGTTCGTGATCGCAAGCAAATAGTTTTCCGGTTCGTCCAAACCCGACCGCAACTTCGTCTGCGATCAGGAGGATGTCATGTTGTTTTGCCAGATCCGCGATTCCCCTTAAAAACCCGGTCGGGTGAATCTTGATACCCGCTGCACCCTGGATCAGGGGTTCGACAACCAAGGCCGCAATTTGGTGTGAATTTTGGGCGAGTAGTGATTCAAATTCTTGCAGGCTAGTTTGCAGGAGATTGGCCGTAGGTTCTCCATAAACCGTTTCGTGCACGCTCGGTGCGTTGAACCGAATCGGCTCAAACAACAGGGGTTTGAATAATTCGTGAAACAAGGGAACGTCACCCAAGCTCACGGTGCCGATCGTATCCCCGTGATATGCATCACTTAGAGTCACGTAT
>JAZABE010000767.1:0-5241 GCA_036137535.1 Planctomycetota bacterium
TGAACGACTTTCTTCTATCGAGGCCTGGTTTTCCTGCTCCTTCGCAACCGCCATGGCACGTCGCCCTTCAGCTTTTGCACGGGCGACCCGTGTGTCAGCCTCGGCCTGGTCTGCTTTAAGACGGGCACCAATGTTTTCCCCAACATCAATATCTGCGATGTCAATTGACACAATTTCATAAGCTGTTTGTGAATCAAGCCTGCGCTCCAAAACGGCTTTTGAGATCAAATCAGGATTCTCCAGTACCGTTTTGTGGTTTAATGCCGACCCAATCGCGCTCACGATTCCCTCCCCAACACGAGCAACAATGGTTTCTTCGGTCGCTCCCCCAATCAATTGCTGCAGATTGGATCTTACAGTGACCCTGGCACGAACCTTCAATTGAATCCCATCTCGGGCCACCGCGTCCAATGACCTTTTTGCACTCCCCTTAGCCGGGCAATCAATAACTCGAGGATAAACACTCGTCTGAACAGCTTCCAATACATTTCTCCCGGCGAGATCAATTGCTGCAGCCTCACGAAATGTCAAATTGATTGTCTTGGCTTTGTTGGCAGCAATCAGCGCCCGAATCACCAACGCAATTTTCCCACCGGCCAAGAAGTGAGCTTCAAACGCTTTCACCGTCGCACCCGTATCGTCGCCGATACCAGCTTGAACCGCCATGATCTTACTCCGGACAATTTCAGCCACTCGAACTTTTCGAAAAGTCATTCCGATCAAGTCCCAAATCCCAATACCGGCACCGGTTAAAATCGACTGGATCCACCACCGAAAATAAAACGCAAACACTGACATCAACGCGATGCCGATAATAATTAAAACAATGAGTGCAATAGCCGCAGGATTCATTAACTTCCTTAATTTGAACGAAACCTTAATTGATTCAAATAACGGGCTCCATTGTAAGCCAACTCCCACCACGAGTCATCTAGTGTGCCCAGCCAAATTCTAGCTTTCCAGTGGATCCTCAATGGACTCAAGTCCCAAGGAATCAATGGTCTGTGACAGGGCATCCTCGTTTTCCGGTGCATTGGGCAGCATTTGCGGTCGCACAAAAATTCGCTGAGCCTTGATCGCCACCACTGTAATTTTCTGGTTTTTTTCAATCGGCAAACCGTCGCTAACCGCGTCATAATGTTTCCCATCAATGGTCACACTCCCGGAGGGAAGCAACTTACTCCGGGCAATACCATTTTTTCCGACTAGTGATTCAAGCGCTTCGATCACCGACGGATCAGGCTCCACGTCTTCACGTTTTGGTAGCGGTATAAAAACCCGACGTCCAATCGGTGTCTTGGGCCAAATCTGGATCAAAAAAGAAATCACAACCGGAATCGCTGTGAGGGTAATCACCAAAATAACCAAGCCGGGAATCATGCCCGCCGTAAACCCAACGACAACACCCGAAACTAACAATGCCCCAGAAATGAGTGCGATAAGTCCAGCAGAGGGAATCAAAAGTTCCAGGAACATACAGGCAAAACCTGCCAGCAGCAAAAGTACAGCAACAATAATTGGGTGCATGGCTTAATTCAGTAATTCCTTGGTTCTGGCCTTAGCTTTCCGCGATGGCGACTTCTATCTTGTTTCCAGAGACTTCTCGCACAATGATCACACTTCCCTTCTCAATCATTCGACCATCACTAATCACATTGTAGAGTTCATTACCGATTATCGCCTTACCGGAAGGCATCAAACGAGTTTGGGTAACGCCTGATTTGCCCTTCAGTTCAGCATACTGAACCAAGGATTCCTTGGCATCTTGCAAGAACCCATCGCCCTTCACTTTCGGAGTCAGCATCAACCGCCTAAAGACCGGGATTTTGTCAATGTATTTTCGGAAGATGAAAAACGCAATAAACATCCCGCTCGAGGCCGCAACAAACGTCGAAAGAGAAGTTGTCAACTGGCTCACTTCCTCTTCGCTACTGGGAATCACAAAAGTCTGCACTGCAAGAATGATTGAAACCGTCACCATGATTGCGCCCCCAATTCCGAAAACCCCAAAACCCGGTAACACAAAAAATTCGATTAAGACAAAAACAACCCCCACAACAAATAACAGGATTTCTAACACCGATGCATTGCCATCAAAATACTGGCTCCAAAAAAATAGCATCCAGCAAATTGCAGAAAGAAAACCTGGCACACCCAAACCCGGATTTGAAAATTCAGTTGACAGAAAAAATATGGCACCGAAAAGCACTAGCCAAGTGATTCGTGGCGAGGCCAAGTAACGGGCAAAATTTTCAACCCATTTATCGGCCAAGGTGGGTTCAAGCAATGCAGGGTCTTCTGCCATTTGGTAAAAAGACTTTAACTCTGAAAAATCTTCGACCAAGCTTCGAACCAGGCCAAGGCTTTCTACGGTCTTACCATCAACACCGCCAGCAAGATCAATTAATTGCAAATCTTGCCACTGACTGGCGTCTTTCAACTCTTCTTTTTCTTCCTCCGACATCAAACGCATACGACCGGTTCGAGCATTTTTGTACCGACGGACTTCAAACGCATTATCGAGCAAACCATAGGCAAATGACCAGTTCGTTTCTTTTCTCTTGGCCAACTCTCTTAACGATGCCTTGATGGGAAGCAGTTTATCTCCATCCAAATCCAGACGTTTACCACCGCCCAATACAGCGTCTGGATGCATCACCAGATGGTCACACCCCATCGCAACTATCGAAGCCAAGCCGCCAGCCCGTTTTGACACATAGGCTACGGTCCGTGTTTTCAGGGGATCAAATTCACTAAGTCGGTTCGCCAGTCGAACAACTGCCTGCGGCTCTCCTCCCGCACTCTCTAATTCAATAATCACCAGGTTAGTCGCTTCTTCATCAAATCTGCTTCCCAATGCATTTTCAATCCAGGAAACCATTCGTTCAGTAATCACACCCTTGACCGAAATCCGGATTGCATTCCACTTTTCTCCAAGAGACGGGTCTCCCTCCAAGGCTGTCGGGTTCAAATTATATCGGTCAGCCAATTCACTTCGGGAACCCACTCGATGGCGTATCAGGCGATAAGCCTGCAAGTCGGCACTCGAAAAAAATCCAAAATTATCAATACCCGAAATCGTCGAAGTGTTAACTACCCTCCCTTTTTGAACAAGATCCTGGTATTCAGCTTCTTCAACATACTTAACACCATCTGGCTTCAATTCGACACGGTAAACAACCAAGTTCTTCTTGAGCATTGACAAGGCAACCAATGAAGGAAACACACGCCGTTTCTCTGACATCACTTGATAAGCTGTCGCATAAAGCTCATCAACCACTGGAAGTTCAATACCAGCGTTTCCAATTGCAGCATCCTTGTGCATCACAATTTCCTCGCAGCTTAAGGCCACCAAAACGACATGACTCTGAAACACTGCGACATCTTGTTGTGCTTCTTGAAAAAGATCCTTGGGTTGACTCGACAAGCCCGGAAGGTAGGCAACAGTCCGCAGCTTGTTCATTTCCGGGCTGGTTAACAACCTAGCAAGCTTAAGGCAATCCTCGAACTCACTCCCAATTCCATTGGTTCCATTGCGATTGTCAAACTCCAACACCAGGATGGGGCGGCTATCCCCCGTTGCATTCAATTCTTTCTCTAACACCCGTTGAATTGATGTGTTCACCCGCTCAACAACCGTTCCGTTAATCGGGATCGGTACCTGGACCAGGTAGCCTTGCCGATGAACCGTTTCAGTGTTTGCCAAATCTACATTTCCCAACTCCACGCTATTGTCTGGCGGTTGATCCTTCTTCGCTTGCTGAGAACAAACAAACTGGAACGGCAGACTCGTTAAACCGAGGAACGTAAAAACCCACACCAGGCCACTCACTGGGCCAAGAAAGCAACGAACAAGCGGGCTGGATAGACGGCATTCCGAGTCCTGTCGTTTTGGTCTTTCCATTTCCGTTTTCCCCATTCTGGGCAATACAGCTTCAGTGCCAGACACCAACACATCACCTAGCGAAAGCCTATTTCCTAGGTCATTACGTGTCCCCTAGTTCTTCAGTGTACTAAAACACGGCGAAGTGGCATCGGCCTATCTGGAAAATTCCCCGTCTCGGCAGGATTGGCAACTCGACAATTTACCAGCCTAATTTCGTTTCAAATAAAGCTAACCTGGACAAATCTCTACTTGAATCCATTCAGTCAATCAATTTTGGTTGCTCCAACTGAGTTTTTGCCTTATTCTTGCCTGCAGGAACTCCAGGGAAAAACCATGAAAGATCAGCCTGTAACATACCCGCGACTGTATTGGCTCTGTAGTGTTTTGGCCGTGCTATTCTTGACCGGTCTAACCCCAAATGCTGACGCACAGATGGTCCGAACCGGCTTACCGTTTTCAACCATTAACGACTCTTTTTATGAAAGAATCGGAATCGACTTCGGGTTTTCTCTCAAGGGAAGCCAACGACGACCCTTAGGTGATAACGCCCGGGGAGTGTTTGGACTGGGACTTGGTGGAAACTTACGACCCGATATTACTTTTTCCCAAGGCAGCATCAATTCTGCCCTACCCATTTTTGGTGGGTATGATCCCGGCACCGATGCGACATTTGGCTATCGCATCCAAAACAGTCGCGGTGGGTACCACCTCGGACTTCGCCTTGGAAAAGGAAGTACAAGATCGATTACCAATACGACTCCTGTCATCATGACCCGCAACGGTGTGCCCGGAAGCTTATTTAACGGTACTCTCCAGCCTTTTGTCATGGGAATCGTACCCGTCGTTGGAAATGGGAGTTATGAAAACGGGTTTTCGATGCTCCCGAATCTTGGTTCAATCCAGTACACCAATCCCCTTGAATTAAAATTGCGGCAATTGCATTTGGATCGTCAAAACGGGCTATCCAAACAAACGAACACCATGTTACCGAATGCGATTCCAACCCAGAATCGGAAGCCACCTGGTGCTTCTTCAAGTACTGCCCAGCAAGGTGACTTGAGTGTCAATGAAATCGAACGAATCAAACAGATCGAAGATCAACGCAAAGTTCAAGAACTACAATCCAAGGTTAACCAACTCATCTTGAAATCCAGAAATGCAGTCGCCAATGGGAAACACGGTGCAGCGCGTTCTTATCTCCGGACTGCCATTCGATACGCTACGGGCAACCAGAAAATAGAATTGCAGGCTCAGCTCCAAAATTTGATCGACGAGAACTAGTTTTTCAGTATCTCTCCCAAGAAACTCTGCCATCCCGGACAACGACAGCCAAGCTGAAACCAATCTCAGGTTTC
>JAZABE010000768.1:0-5835 GCA_036137535.1 Planctomycetota bacterium
ATCAATTGACGAAAGGTTAGTCATCATGAGAAACCTGGGCTTTTTCTCCACCGCGGAGAGCCTGGTCGGAAACAATCTTGTGTTGGCAATTTTCAAACACGTTACGAATGCCGAATGCCGCCAGTACCTGCTTCGTCAAGCCTTTGAAGAAGCCGTGCATTCCCACACTTTTTTATACATTGTTGAGAGTCTCGGCCTGGATGAAGGAGAGGTCTACAACATGTACAACGAGGTGCCAGCCATCGCTCGAAAAGATGCATTTGAAATGGAATTAACCCACGAACTGCTGAGACCAGGATTCACCACGAACACCCTTGAAGGCTCACAAGCGTTTCTCAAGAATTTGATCGGTTATTACTTGATCATGGAGGGCATTTTCTTCTACACCGGCTTTGTCATGATACTTTCCTTCCACAACCGAAATTTGATGACCGGTATCGGCGAACAATTCCAGTATATCCTGCGAGATGAATCCATTCATTTGAACTTTGGAATCGACTTGATCAATGGCATTAAATCAGAAAACCCGGAACTTTGGAGTCACGCCTTCCAGGACTCCATGACGCAACGAATCCAGGAAGCGGTCGAACTGGAAATTGCGTATGCTAGTGACTGCCTTCCCAATGGCGTCCTTGGATTGAACGCGTCTTTGTTTCGCGATTACGTTCAGTACATCGCGGATCGCCGGTTGGAACGGATTGGACTCCCTGCCACTTACCACAGCAGTAACCCTTTTCCGTGGATGAGTGAAACCATGGATCTCTCCAAAGAAAAGAACTTTTTTGAAACGAGAGTGACCGAATACCAGACCGGGGGTTCCCTGAACTGGGATGAATGAATCTCGCCTTCACTGCATTTAACGACCGTTCGCCCGGCATTCCGCCTGCATTGCAAGAGAGCTTAGTGCCTGTCATGAGTTGATGCTACGAGGAAACCGCCGAAAGGCCGCCGTCAACTGCGATGACTTGTCCAGTGATCCACGAAGATTCCGGCTTCAGGAGGAGTTTTGCCACTTGGGCCAGGTCGCGAGGTAATCCTGTTCTTTGCAGCGGGTATTTCTTGGCCATGGCCTCCCGGTTCTCCGGGGTCGCCAGAAAGCGGGATGCAAGCGGGGTCTCTGTTAAAGCAGGGGCCAAACAGTTGACTCGAATCAGGGGCGCTAATTCTGCAGCAAGCGACCGCGTCAAACCCTCGACGGCTCCCTTGGCAGATGCAATCGAAGCGTGCAGGCTCAGGCCAAGATTGACCGCCACCGTGCTAAACAGCACAACACTCGCTGGATTTTGCTTTGAACCTTTTTTCAATCCAGGTAGGCACGACTGCAAAAACTTGACTGCACCCAGGAAATTCACTTGTAAATCCTCTTGAAAATCCTGTAATTTCAAACTGCGAAACGACCTTAAATTTATCGTTCCTGGGCAATAGACCGCACCGTGAATCACTTCTGGCAAGTCTTCCAGTCCTCCACTATTGTCAGAAAAGTCGCAATGGTGATGGACCACCAAATCGTCCACAACCAACTCGTCCTGTTCCCGAGAGTAAACGTCTATTCGATGGGCTTCAGCCTTCAGGCTCTGGACAATTTCCAAACCAATCCCCTTGGTTCCACCCGCAATGACAAAGTTACTGCTCATTTTTATTGAGTCTCCCTTATTGATTCTCTTGAAAAACGGTTCAAAACGATTTGAGGCCGGTGACCGACCTTTCTTCACACTCCAATCGGATAATCCAATGCCCGATTTAAATCATCTAATCTCTAGGAAAAACTGAATCCTTCAGCCCCAAATCAACGTATTGCAATTGTAGGGACGCCACCGTGCCGAAGACAAATCTGAGTCCTGGAAACAGGACTCCGTCGCCCGCCCAAGAGATTCCCGGATCCCATTCAATCTAAACATCCAATTGGCTTTACCAACAACACCTCAACTCACCCATGAAACCGATTTCCCAACACTCGCTTAATCAACCTCCGCCCAAGTTTGCAATCATCGGGGCTGGGATATCCGGGATCACTGCCGCGCGGACCCTGGCCGACCACGGCTATCCTGTCGAAGTGTTTGAAAAAAGCCGGGGAGTCGGTGGCCGCATGGCAACCCGGCGTACGCCCGATGGTGCGTTCGACCACGGTGCCCAGTATTTCACTGTTCGCGATTCTCGTTTTCAAAAACACGTTAGGAACTGGATCAAACTGGGACTGGTCGCCCCGTGGCCCAACGGCGATCAGGGCGAAGACCAGAACATTGTTTCACTCAGCGGGGGAAACGCTGCACCGGTTTCCAATGCTCCACAAAGGTTGGTCGCAGTTCCGGCGATGAACGCAATCTGCAAACACCTAGCCCAAAACTTGACTGTCCAAAAAAACACTCGCATCGCAGCAATCGACCGAACTCCAAATCAGATTCAACTGATCGACGATACTCAGAACCTGGTGGGTCGATTTGACCAGGTTGTCGTCTCGACACCGGCAGAACAGGCGGCGGAATTGCTGAAGCAATTTACGGGTCTGGCAAAAACCATTTCGACCGTCCAAATGGATCCCTGCCTGACCGCGATGGCGACCTTCAAAAACCCTTTGAGCCAGGATTGGTGTGGAGCCTTCTTGAATGAAAGTTTTTTAACATGGGCTGCACGCAATAATTCCAAGCCCGGCCGAACAGCGACTTTAGACCATTTAATACTCCACGCATCCCCCAGTTGGTCTTCGCAATACTGGGACGAAAAACCGGATCATTTCTTTCACAAAATGCTCAATGAATTCTGGCGCGTTAGCGGAATTCCCAAGCAAGAAACAGTCTCCGAGACCACACATCGCTGGAAATTTTCCGTAAGCCCGTCCTCACTCACCCGCGATTGCCTTTACGAACCCAAGTTAGGGATTGCTGTTTGCGGCGACTGGGTGGCGGGAAACCGGGTAGAAGGTGCGTTCCTCAGCGGCAAGGCAGCCGCCGATCACATCCTGAATTCCATTGTCAATGTCCAACAATAAAAGCTGGACTTCCTCCCAATACTTTGCAAACGTTTTTCAAAATTTCATTCACGCAACTCATAACGTTTAATGCCAGAAGGTCACACCATCCATCGAATTGCCCGCGATCACCAGCAATGGTTTACCGGCCAGAAAATGGCAGTCGATTCGCCACAAGGTCGGTTTGCATCCGAGGCCAAGGGGCTTGATGGTCAAACACTCCGCGAGGTCACGGCCAAGGGCAAACACCTGTTTTATCATTGGTCAAACCATCGAATCATTCATATTCATCTGGGACTGTATGGGAAATTCCGCGTTCAACCGAACCCCGCAATCGATCCCCGAGGTGCAGTTCGCCTGCGAATGATCGGCCGGGATAAAACACTCGATTTAAACGGTCCCAATTGCTGCGAATTGATCAATCACCAACACTTCACCGGTATTTTAAAACGCCTAGGAGAGGACCCGCTTGACCCTGCGGCGAGTTCGGCAGTCGTCTGGAACCGCCTGCAGAAAACCCGAACTGCAATCGGTTGTTTACTCCTCAACCAAAACATAATCGCTGGTATCGGCAATATTTATCGCACCGAAATCTTATTTCTTCTGGGGATTCATCCAGAAACGCCCTCGAACCAGATCCGTCACCAGCAATTTGACCAACTGTGGAAGTTGACTGTCGACTTGATGAACCAAGGTGTCAAAGCCAACCGCATTATCACCACCCGCCCGCGAGGCAAAGCAACTGGCAAACGGCGTCTAAAACCAACAGAACCAATGAACATATATAAAAAAAACCAATGTCCGAATTGCAAATCGCAAATCGTTACCTGGCTATTGGCAAGTCGTAAAATTTATGTTTGTCCAAACTGCCAACCGTTAAAATCGCAACCCACTGAGTGAGACTATGGAATTGCCACAAATCATCTTGTTAATCAATTGTTTCGCAACCCTGTACATGGTTGGCGTGATCTGGATGGTGCAAATTGTCGCCTACCCTTTATTTGCATCGGTCGGTGAAAATGAATCCCCGGCTTACCAGAAACGACACCAGATCTTAACGACTTTTGTAGTGGGACCGCCGATGGTCTTCGAGGCATTCTCATCGGTTTTCCTCGCTTGGTACCCGCCACCTGGCATCGGTTATCCCATTATTTTCGCAGGAATCATTCTGGTTTTTATCATCTGGATTTCAACGGCCGCACTCCAGATCCCCTCGCACGAAAAACTCTTACACGGTTTTACTCCGAAGGTCCATAACGATCTCGTGTTTACCAACTGGATCAGAACCCTAAGCTGGTCAACCCGGGGGTTTCTGGTCGTCTGGATGTTGGCGTTACTTCTTTCGTCTCATCAATAAACTTCGTCGGATTTTTGGAGTCAAAACAAATCACCCTCGCCGTTCCTCTTGGCTGCACTCATCCAGGAGCATGACTAGGGCGTGGGCAAAAAGGACGCCTCGCCATCCCGCAGCAGGGCCGGTTCCAACAATATGTTTCCCGGTTTGCACTGTTTTAAAAAACCGTCGACGTAAACCGTCTCACCCACTGAAATGCTTTCAGCCATCTGGCTGAATTGGCCAAAATTACAGCGCACTCCTTGATCCAAATAAAGCCAGGCCACTTCGGAATCGTCGGTATCAACCTGGGTCACGATACCTCGAACCGTTATTTTCTTCCCCAGATGCTGCCGACCCTTTTCACCTAAATCCGTGGACAGAAATTGTGCGGCCGGTTCTCCATAATCCATCTGCCAGGATTGGCCACACCCCAAACCGGTGGCCAGCAGGGCGACACCCAACCCTCGAACAACTTTTCGCACTTCAATATTCATCGGCTGAAAGAACACCTTTTTGATCGAAGATCGGTAAACCTGTCTGTCCAGAACCCATCGGTTGAAACGACACCCCATTTCAGCCGTCCAAAACTGAAGATTTGGTCCTCACAATTGACCGTTCCAGCCAACAGGTCGCCCTCAACCAGGGGCTACGGGTTCAGGGCATTGTAGATCAACGGCCGAATCGCATTCTTAAGTTGCAACGAAAAAGGCAAATTCTGGCTAAGCAACACGACCACCAAGTTCTGCTTTGGGGAAACCCAAAAGTGGGTGCTGGCAATTCCGTCCCACCCATACTCGCCAATCTGGGCTGTTTTCGTGTAATCGGTTTTTTCAACCACCACCGACACTCCCAGACCAAACCCGACTCCCTCCTGTTTGCCCAAAACGGAAATCGGATAGGCAGACGCGGGAAGCTGATTGCGGATCATCGCGGCAATCTCCTTTTGACCAATAATCCGTTTACCCTGAAACTCTCCGCCGTTCCGCAGCATTTCGCAAAACCGCATGTAATCTCGAGCAGTCGAAATCAAACCTCCACCCCCTGAATAAAGCGCCGGCGGCTTCAAAAATTTGCTGGAGCTGAACTTGTCGTTGATCATCAATTCCTGACCCGGGTTCGGTGTGTAGACGGTCGTGAATCGATCGCGTTCGGCCTTCGGAACCGAAAACCCCGTGTCGACCATGTTCAGTGGACGAAAAATTTCCCGCTCAAAGAAATCTTCCAGTCGAGAACCACTGACTTTTTCAATGATTCGGCCCAAGATATCCGTGGACACACTGTAATTAAACTTGGTTGCTGGCTGACACAGCAAAGGAATCCGGCTCAATTTATTGACCATGTCCTGCAGCCCATTGGAATTGAGCACTTCAGCCTGGGCATACAGACGATCCACGACTGTCTGCCCAAAAAAACCGTATGTCAATCCCGAGGTATGACGAAGAAGATCACGCACCGTCACCGGTGTCTCCGGTTCAAGAAGAACCGTTTCACCTTTCTTTCTCCCACCATAAACTTTCAAATTCGAAAATTCCGG
>JAZABE010000769.1:0-4432 GCA_036137535.1 Planctomycetota bacterium
ATCGCGATTTTTGCTCTGGATTCAGGTTCTGGAACTTTTCCAGCACCAAGTCGGTGATCTTGTCTGAAACAATCTTTTTTTGGACGGCGTTAGAGCTCGAAAGGAGGTGGTTGAGTTCCTCCGGTGAAATGCTCCGAGAAAAAGAACGAAAGACATGATCAAGCTGGGCGTTCAGCCCAACCGGGCAAATCAAAAGGCCAATCATCCCCAACAGCAGCTGAAGTTTTTGCATCCGGAATTTAGGTCTAGTCATGGTTCCTTGCCGTCCAAACCAGAAACCGGCCCTCAGTTGAAACGCCGGTTCAGGAATTCTACAAACCGCCCCCCTTTACCTTAACGCATTTGATTCTTTATCGTTACGCTGGTGCCGTTGATTCGGTTTGTTTGAACAAAATTTTTTGTCTCGAGCCTGATTTTGAGAACTTTTGCGATCTTCGCCAAGTACTGGGAAAAGGGACAGGTCAAAACCAGGCTTGCCAAGAGTATTGGTGACCAAAATGCGGCTCGCATTTACTTTCAATTCTTAAGGCAATCACTCGAAATCGCAAACCACATTGATTTACCCGGTATTGAAAAGGTCATCGGCTTTAGCCCCAATGTTCGCAGGAGTGATTTTGAACAATTGGCACCGACCTGGAGGCTTATTCCTCAAACCGGCCAAGATCTCGGCAGTCGCATGAAATCTTTCTTTGATCAGCTGTTCCATACTCAAATGGAAAACAAAATCGCGGCTCCAGATTCCGGAACCCATGAAATCCTTTTGATTGGATCGGATACTCCCTTGTTGCCCCCTAGCACGATCAAGCTGGCCTTCAAAGCACTGGAAAAAAATGAAATCGTGATCGGACCAAGTCCTGACGGCGGCTATTATCTCGTGGGTGCAAAAACCCAAACCCCCTTGATTTTCGACAATGTGAATTGGGGTTCTGATCAGGTCCTATCGCAAACCCTTCGCAATATCCACAGCCAGGGATACCGCTACGAATTGCTCAACGAACATTCTGACGTCGATGAGCTCGACGACCTCCAACGAGTGGTGCATGAGCTCACGCAAAAAAAGAATCGCAGTCAATTGGAAAACGAACTGCTTCAAATCGTTGATTCGGTTTTCAATGAAACCGGCATGCTCCCCGGTAAAACCTCGCGACCTCCTTTAACGGAGGAGCAGCCGTGAACGTGGCAGTGATTGGTTCTGGCGTGATCGGTCTGACCATTGCTTTCCGCCTTGCCCAGCGGGGTGCGATCGTTTTCCTCATTGACCAATCTGCGTTCGGAAAAGAATCTTCCTGGGCGGGTGCCGGGATTTTACCACCGGCAAATCACCAAGACCCAATTCATGCCATCGACCATTTATCATGCCTCAGCAACCAACTCCACCCGCAGCTCTCCAAAGAACTTCTCGAGTTGACCGGGATCGATAACGAATACCAGGCTTGCGGTGGCATTTACCTTGCCAGCACCTCTGGAGAAGCGGCGTCGCTGACTGGATCAACCCATCTTTGGACCCAGCAGGGAATACCCTTTGAAGAACTCGATCCCAATTCCGTCGTCGAACTGGAACCGAACCTGGCCGGTTTTCTAGAAACACAATTCAAGAAGGCCATCTGGGTTCCTGGAGAAAGTCAACTCCGAAATCCACTTCACAATGCCGCCCTGGTTTCCGCTTGTCAAAAACTGGGCGTTGTTTTTTCGCAAAATGAAGAAGTGCATCAACTGATTCCCCAAACCAATTCAGTCCAACTGGTAACTGCTCATCGCTCATTTTGGGTTGATGCCGTTTGCGTTGCGACCGGTGCCTGGACTACCAAATTGCTCCAGGATTTTTCATCGGTACAAGTTGTTCCCATTAAAGGCCACATGCTGCTCTACAAACACGAATCACCCCCTTTCAGCCGAATCATCAACGAAGGGAACCGTTACATTGTTCCCCGGAGAGATGGTCACGTCTTGGTCGGTTCTTCTGAAGAAGAAACGGGATTCGACAAGTCCTTATCCAAAACCGAAATTCAAAAACTGGCCGATTTTGCTGAAACCATTACACCGCTGTTGTCCAGAGACGCACTGACTCAAACCTGGACCGGATTACGGCCTATGAGTTTTGACGGCCTGCCCTACCTAGGCCCCCATTCCGCCTTCAAAAACGTGTTCTTGGCAACGGGCCATTTTCGTTCGGGATTACAACTCTCTACTGGTACCGCAGAGATCATAACCAAGATGCTCTTTCAAGAACCGATCGATTTCGATGTCTCTTCACTTCGCCCAGAAAGATAACCGATGTCTGTTGAATCCCCTGCAAACCTATCCATTCTCGGGTTAAACCCCCTTTCCATTGAAGCAGGGCTATATGCACGTTTCCTGGGTTACAACGTCATCCTTTGGGGCAATCAGTTCTGCAGCGAATTATTGCAATCGCCCTCCAGTCCCATCGACCCCGAACACCACATTTCCAACCTAGGAACCCGAGCCTTGCAGGCCCAAGACGGCTCGCTGAACGCTGATGTTTTATTATCGGCTATTACCGATAACCAGAAACTGTTTGATCACTACCTGAAAAAACTCTCGCAATCCGACTTACTGGTCGAGACATTTCAAACCAACCTAAAAACCATTGCGGTCAAAATGGTCGACGGGCCCTTGCCCCCAACGGTCGACGAAACGATTGAATATGACACACGTGCGTTTCAATTATCAACGTTGCCGGGAAGCTTGGTTGAAAATGCCGATGTTTTAGTCGACATGAGAACCTTCAAGGAAGTGAACGAACTGCAGATTGACTATGAATTTGAAGTTGAACGCAAAACCGGGTCAACCGTCACAGTTCAAATGAACGAATGGCTGGAGACAGGAACGCAAACGGACAGCAGCGATCGATTGTACACATCAGTCGATGACTTTTATGTGATGGGAGAAACCAGTCTGGATACCCGTTTGCCTTTCAGTTTTCAGCTGGGGCTCAATCAGATTCGAGACCTGTTCAAGATTCTCTGCGACCGGGATGAGCTGGATCTTTACCAAAACTAAGCGGTGATTAACTGAACGGAATAATTGGAAAATCCCTCGTTAAAAAACCAAAAGGGTCCCATTTCGGCCATTTCCTGAACCGAAATTTCAATTTTCACGTAAACTAAAGGAAGACGTTGCGAGGTCACGGTATGCCCCATTTTCCTTTAAAATTTGAAAATCACACCTGCTGGCTCGTAATCGCCTGCGGATTCTTGAGCTTCGCGATCTCCCAGCAACGCGTCGCGGCCGAATGCGGTGACTACGTTATTATTGGCAACAAAGAAAAACGGGCCGAACTCAAAGCTACCGGGTACGATGTCGGCGGGGAAATGAAAACTCATGAGCAACCACCCGTGGACGGACAGCCGACCAAAAATTCTGTCCCCTGTTCTGGGCCGCAATGCCAATCCAACCGCACGCCGACCCCAGAACCCGTTCCGATTCTAATTTCACTATCGCTCTCCAAGCCCGGCATTAATGAATCTACCAACCCATATTTTGACCGAGATTGCCAATTTCAGGGCTTCGAAAGCCATGATGACCAGGCAACTAGCTACAACGGGTCACTGGATCGTCCGCCTGAGTAAGGCCTTCTTTAAACGATCACTTCAAATCCTGTTTCGTCAACCCTTGTTCGAAACGGACAAGCCGATAGGTACTTGATTTGAATTCGATTCTCCAAGGTGATTCTATCCCTGCTGCGCGCCAATAACGCCGCTACATGCATTTACGATTCAAGAAAACCACATGAACTCTTCGCAAAAACCTGAGTCCGCAGACAACCGACCGTCGGCTCAAAAACGGGGGTCTCACAGTCCGCCAAACCCAACCAGCGAGAAGCCTCTCCCCAAGAAAAAAAAGAAATACGTTCCCGCGGTCACTCCGCGACTGAGAATTTTTCTTTACTTGGTATTTGGTTTGTTTGCACTCTTGACGGCGAATTCCATTTATCTCGCAAGTATTACCGCTCTTGAGGCCATTACCCAGAAACTCTACCAGGACTATTTCTACATCTGGATGTTTCTGTTGCACTTGGTGTTGGGAATTTTAATCATTCTTCCGTTTATCGTTTTTGTCGTTTTTCACCTGAAAGCAACTTACAAACGCAAAAACCGGGCCGCGGTCAGGGTGGGATACGTTTTGTTATTAATCAGTGTCCTCCTTTTACTTTCCGGCATTGGACTCACCAGGAATATTATCGATTTGAAATCTCCGGCAATGAGAGCGTTAGTTTACTGGATTCATGTTCTTACACCCATCGGAGCCATTTGGCTGTATTGCATCCACCGTCTTTCGGGACCTCCAATTAAATGGAAAGTTGGCGTCAAATTCGCGGCAGTTACCGCAGTGGTGATCCTTGGCATGGTGATCTTCCAGGCCCAAGACCCACGTGATTTCAACACGGCGGGTTCGCCGGAAAGTGCTGAAT
>JAZABE010000770.1:0-1465 GCA_036137535.1 Planctomycetota bacterium
TCTATGCAACGACTGGATTTATGAGTTTTGATCGCGAAAAACCCGATGGCTGAACTTGTCTCTGGAGAGCTGTCGTGACACAGCCACTCGACCGAACCTGCCGGATCCCACAACTCGGCGAACTCGCAGTAGAAGAAGGAGAGTTTTGGGTAGAAAACCCATTTGAAATGCCGGAAAAAGGTGAAAACCTCAGTGCGTTTGAACGCAACCAACTGTACCTCAATGCGGGTGATCTCAAGTTCATCAACGCATCATTTGCTTCAGCTTGCGACATTGATGCAGATTCCCGTACTGCGGTTGCCCTTGATTATGACAATGACGGAGATGAAGACTTGCTGGTTGGTAGTGTCGGCGGCGGTGCGATCCGACTATTTCGCAACGACTTTCCTAGCCAAAATTCTTTAAAGATCCGGTTGATTGGCCTCGAAAGCAATAAACCCGGCATCGGAAGCCGGATCACCGTCCTTCTCGATAATAAACAAATCGTTCGCGACCTGTTCCCGGCAAACGGTTTTATGGGAAGTGGTCCAGCTGAGCTCGTCATTGGCCTTGGAAAAGCAGAATCCATCGATGAAATTTCAATCCGATGGCCCACCGGGGAAAACCAATCGCTGAAAAATATCAAGGTCAACCAGGCGATCGAGATTACCGAGGGAAAATCAAAATTTCGTTCAATCCCAATTTCCCGTTAACACTCGATGCCCCATCCATTATTTTCACTGGTGGTAGATTCAGTGCTTCTAGGCTGGTTTTTAAAAACCGGGCTCTGTTCATAAACCGCCTTGAAGTGAAACCAAGAAACAGGGGCCTGCACTGCCCTACCCTTTCAACACGATCCGTGGCTGAATATGATCTACAACGGCATTCGATGAACTGCAGTTCCAGAGTCTAAATGCCTCCATCGAACAGAACACAAGGCAGCCAGCCCACGTGCTCAACAATCATCATCAACAGTCAACGACGGTTCGAACCCCACAATATTGTTCGCACCAGGACTGTGAACTTCGGTGAGTTAGGTAATCGCAGATTAATAACAATGCAACGAAGCTCGCTACCGGAAAAAAAACAGCAACCGACCAGATCCCCAATGGTAAAAAGGCAAATGCCATATTCATGAATATCGCCGGTAACAGCTGTGCCAATTGATATTTGGCAAACTGACCCCGTTGAAATAACCCCGAATTCATGGGTTCAATTTTAATCTGTGAAAACAGTTGCCCAGGTGACCGAAAAAGAAAACAACAAAGAGCGAGGAAAGCAAACGGTCCAAACATCCATCCGTAATTTGGTATTAACGAAAAGCCCTGCGTTCCTCGAGTTTCGACAATCGAAGCCATAAACGGTATTGCCAGGAAGAAAAACACAAAATTCTCTACCAGAAAAGAACTGATCTTAGGAATCGGTTTGGCAGGAATTGATTTTTTTTCCAGTTTGACTAAATCGTTTTTGAGATCTTCAATTTTTT
>JAZABE010000771.1:0-2049 GCA_036137535.1 Planctomycetota bacterium
AAAGCTTCGCCCAAGGTGGGGTCTACCGACTCAAAATCACCAACATCGAAGGATTCGAAGGCAAAACACTTTATCCAAGCCTTGAAGTAGGACCGATTACTCCTCGAACTTCAGCATTCGTCGCCCACTCTGCGATCCCAATTCAATTTACGAACGAAGATTTCACCCAAGTCACCACGGGGAACTTTGTCACCAAAGTGATCTACATTCCAGATCCTGAATTCCAAGAACTGGCAATCGCAGGTATTGACACCCTGGTCAGCACTCGACTGGATCCCGGTGTCGATCCAATCGTAGAAGCCGATCGTCGCGGATCAATCCTGGGAATCATTCGAATGGGCAACAAGGACCTAGAAGGTGCAGGTGCCGAAGGCGGTGTTCAACAAGCTTCGCACTTCGAATCCTATGGATCACAATTAATGCGTCAATCAGGTGGTTCGCCAACTCCTTTTGGACGTGGAATGTCTCCTAATTACGTTTCAGGAGTCACGGCGCCAGCTTATGGCATGCCGATCACGGCAACCAACATCGGTTTACCAGGTCCTCCTCACATTCCACTGGGAATTCCTGCTGGACTTCAGCGGCACACAATCCACAACCACACCGCGGTTCAGATTCCGCAACCAACGAAACAGGTAAACGTGCATGTCCAGCAAGTGCCTGGAATGAGCTATCCTCGTCCAGCGGATCGAATCCTGATTCGGGAAGAAACAGTTCGGCCGCCTCATTTCAACCAACAGCCACCTGCAAACATGCAGCAGGGTACTTCCCATGAGGTTGGCGGCATCCCGACTGAAACCGATAAATAGTCGACGCCGCTTTGAATCTTACCGGTTAATCCGAAGCCGCGTTGAGTCGTCTCACGCGGCTTTGTTTTTAACCTGAATCCAGCATGCAAATCACCCGGAAATCTAGTTTTCTTCCAAAATGCTTTTTGCAATCTCATGAAATCGCAAATCAAAATCGGCCTCCTGACCATCTTGATCACAGGACTGACGCTCACACAGATTACGGCTCAACAGCACCCCATCAAGCGGGGAGACCTGAGTCCTGGAACGATTGGGCGTGCAACCGCTTCCCGACGACAAAATGTGTTTCAATACGTCCAACCAACGGAATTAGTCGTTCCCAAAAAAACGAAAATCGCATACTTCTCCCAAACAGGATTTGCTTTACCCAAGCAACACAAAACCAAACTGGGACTTCAAATTGGTGAGGTTTACCGTTTTAAAATCACAATGATCGAAGGTTTTGAGGGTCTAGAACTTTACCCGTCCGTGGAATTAGTTGATCGATTGTACCCAGCCCGGGAAAAATACATCGATTTTTCGATCCCCATCCATCTCTCCCAGCAAGACCTCGAGGACGCACTCAATGGACAATTGCTCACCAAGGTGATTTACCTGGAAGACCCCAACCAAGCGCTTCCCGTCGATGAAATCGAAAACGAACAACGCAGCTTAATTATCGGTGCCGGTGAGGATCCACTTCAAGAAGCGGAAAACCTCGGACGACCTGTAGCAATCCTCAGGTTAGGATCGCGGACGCCTGACAAAAAAGGAATTGAAAATTTCGGGGCGCCGCCGGTCACTGATTATTCGACCCTGAAACAGAAACCATTCGGCGACGGAGCCCGGTGGTCCTCGGATGGTAGCCCTTGGCCTCAAGATGAATATCTTTTTGATGGAGGAGATAAAAATCGAAAGGCTAAAATCGGACCGGATTTTTCCATCAAAGGGCTCGACATCGAAGACACGATCATTCACTTTGACACCCTCGACGGCGAACGCAGGGTCACCGAAACCAACCGCGTCCCGATTTATTCGCCTCGCTTTGCCTCTGTGCAAAAAAAATACGGATTAATAGTTTCTCATCAAACGGAAACATTTGCGGATGTTGCAAATCGAGAAGGAATGGCAAAAGGTCGGTATACCGATTTCGTGATTAACTCAACCCAACAAATCCAACCAAGAGGCACTCTTTCCACCAAGTCTTCCAGCCTATTTTGGGACCAAGACAAAGGGCTGTCTGTCTACAACAAGATGCAAG
>JAZABE010000772.1:0-1134 GCA_036137535.1 Planctomycetota bacterium
ATGAACAGTTTCGCAACCGAAAAAACGAAAAGTGCGGCAAAACGCTCAAAACCATAGTGCGATCCCTGCTTAGGTTGGAACCAACAAACTTGGTTACCCGCCGCCGACTGCCAACCACCGTCCGCTCCCACTTAACCATCCCCAACTAGTTTTTTGCAAATAAGGGTGCGGTTAGATCGTTGATCGTGACATAACCGATCGACCGACCCGCAGGGTCAATGACACGGGCAATGGGTTTTTTTTCAGTTTGCATCCGAACCAAAACGCTCCCATGCAAATCGGATTCTTGGACATCAAAAACAGGCTCCACCCGGGGTTTTTCGCGGGCAATCAGGATTTCAACGATCCGGTAAAACCACGAATTTCCCCGTTCGTCTTGGTAAACGGCAAACCCAACTTTTTGTTTTTTCCCAAATGCAATGAGCTGTTCAGCATCCGGGTTTTCTTGTTTGATTTGAAAACGATGAATGGGTTTCATAAATTCTCGGATCGGATGCTCAACCACACTAAACATGGAGTTTGCCAAGTCACGCTGACCCTTTTGGAGAATTCCAGCGTCGTGCCCCTCCTGCAAGATTTCGTCCAGCTCTTTCCGAGCCAAGGCTAATCTGGCTTTAACGGGTGATTGCCCAACCAGTTTTTCCAACAACCGTCCCATTAACCAAAGCAGGCTGGAAACTGGAATCAAAACCGCAAAGAAAAACAGGAAGACCAGACCGCATTTTCGCAGCAAATAATTTGGCATCTTCAAAAAAAGATTTTTCGGCAGGGATTCTCCGTAAATAAAAATCACCGGCGTCAAAACAATCGAGGCAATCACATCCATAACCACCGATTGCTGTCCAAGCAATCGCTGGGATCCCATGACAATCGCCAAGCTGGTCAGATAATTTGCAATATTATTTCCAACCAGGGTAGTGGAAACAAAAAGTGTTGGATTGTTGGTCAACCAAAGCAAGCGTTTCGCAACTTTGTCACCGCGGAGACCGTCCATCACCAGCCGCATCCGGGTTACGCGATAAAACCCAGTTTCATTTCCACTGAAAAAGGCACTGAGAAAAATACCCATGCAAAAAAGAACGATGATCCAACTCATTCGTCATCGTCCTCCTGATGCCGAGTCATCTCGATTAA
>JAZABE010000773.1:0-2013 GCA_036137535.1 Planctomycetota bacterium
CGGTGATGTGGTTAGTTCTCAGGCAATTGCGCAGGAGCTTCAGCGGGAAATACAGAATCGATTGCACAGTGAAATCGAAAATCGCCCGCTCCCTCCCAGCGGTCTTTTTCCTGGGGGATCTTCTGCCTCCAACAGGATTTCTGGGCAGGGCTCTAATCGGGTTTCCGGACGCGGTAACGATCGGTCGGGAGGCAATGGACAAAGTCCTACGAGTCCAGAATCGACTGGTAATTCAAACGGATTGAATCGAAAGCTCATAGAAGGCAACTCGAACGCAAAAAACTCGGTTTATCCGAAGAATTCAAATGGACTTGGCAGGCAGCCTGGGGTGAATCCGGATTCTTCGCCGGCAACCCGTTCGGCAAACGGTTCGAAGCAAAGCGGTCAGTCGGGAGTGGGAGGGTTCGGCGATGATGGCAGGCAACTCATTGAGGCGGCTTCCCCATCGTCGCCGCGGGCCAGTGCCAGTGGATCGGATTTACCGAAAGAGAGTATTGGCCGCCGTTTTAACCGGCTCTTGATGGACTCCGTCAAAAAAGCAATGGAAACAAAGATTGGAGCTGATGACCAATCCGGTGAACAGTCTTTTGATCGCTTGCTCGGGAAGCTCATGGATTCAATGGCAAATTCGGCAGGTAACCGTGTGGAGTCAGTGGGGGGCAATGTCGGATCCGGAATGGGTCGCGAACCGAATCGAAGTATTCGCAATCGAGATTGGCTGCGGTTTAATTCCGTTTCGAATTTGAGCAATAGTTTCTGGACACCGACTTTGGGAACGGTGTTTGAAACGCCGTCCGTTTCTCTCAAGACCCTTATCCTGTTTGTTTTGATCGTTGGAGCGGTTGGAATGGTTGTCCTGCTGAGCCTTAAAAAAACACCGATTGGCCAGATGCTCGGTTTTCCTCCACCGGCACCCCGGGGCCTGATGGAACCGGGAGAACCGGGTACGATTGTTAATCAGAAAGGTGTTGTCGAGTTGGTCGATCGATACACGATCTGGCTGCTCGGACATCAATCCAATTGGTGGAACAGTAAAATGATTGATCGAGAGCTTGCGGAAACTCATCCAGACATTTCTCAAGAAATCCATTCACTGCTGGAAGTCTATGACAAAGCCCGGTATTCTAAATTCAGTGAACCGGTTGGGTCTGAGTCAGCGCACGAGATCGAGGCCGTTTTGAATGCATTGAAATCCAAGCGAAATTCCTGTGATGGCAAGACTGCCCGGGAACGCACTGAGAGACCTTCAACATTTTAAATGTTGACTTGCCGATTAGCGTCTTATCTTCAAATTTAAAGATTCCAGCTTTGATTTACACCGATCCGAAATTTGACCAGATTCCCGGAAACCGGGTCAGGAACACGATCCTTTTAGGAGGTGTTGGTCTGGGTTGGCTGATCTTCTGTGGTTTAGGGGTTGGGTGTCCAGCAATATCGGAAGGGCAGGAACGGGTTACCTTGACCCAGGAACAATGGGAAACCGGGTTTCAGGCCTTTGCCCAGGTTCTCAGGAAAAAGGGAGTCCAAATCGTCGGAGATTTTGAGGCGTTCAGACAATACCCAGAGGAGCAGTCGATTTTGATTTTGCTGGGAGGAATTTCGGCTGAGGATGAGACATGGTTGGGGAGATTTGTCCTAAATGGTGGCAGTGCTTTACTGGCGACTGATGCCAACTTTGGTCCGGTTCGCATTGACCGACATGTTGTCAAAATTGGTGGTGAAGGATCCGTTCGGGCTAATAACGGCCAAGATCAATATCAAAAGAATCCGGGGTGGCCGATTGTTCGAAGCCTCAAAAAAGACAATGCACTTTTCGACGGTGTTGATCAGATCGTCCCCAACCTAGCTGCATACTTAAGTGTTAATCCCAGGATGAATGCCCAGAAAGGTTGGAGTACGTTGGCACGGTATCCGGGGCTGGTGAATTACGGTTATGGTCAGCCGTTTGTTGTGCAACATCAGAACCAACTCGGCGGCCAACTCTTGATTGTTGCTGATCATTCGGTCTATGTG
>JAZABE010000774.1:0-1238 GCA_036137535.1 Planctomycetota bacterium
AAGAACCAAAACCACTGGTGGGCATCGAGTCTAACAGCAGCTCACTCACACCCAGTAGTCCGCCTGGTAAGCTTGTTAAACAACACGTTATTCTTGTTCAGGTTCTGCCCGAAGACCCAAGCTTTGACGAACATTCGCAATCGGGTTCTGACGCTCCGCCGGGGTCATGTAAAACTTGTAGCCAAAATGATCAAGATCGAGGTCAAAAACTTTTTCGACCACGTCCACGGCAAATTGACGGTTTAACAGATAAGGGTCGTCCAGAATAGTGATCAAGTCATTGCCGGCCCAGCGATCTTGGTTGCGACCCATCGCATCTAATACGGTCAGGCGAACCGCCTCATTCTTGCTTTGAAGCCAACCGATCCCCACCTTTTGATCTGGTGAATAGCTTTGCGCTATTTTTTGGGAATCGAATTCAGCATTGTACCATTGTTTCAGGTAATCGGTGGTCCACTGGATCGTTTCATCTGTATGACAAAGGTTGCACGCATTGGGGTGATTGTTTTCGATCATCTCTTTGGCGGTGGGAGAAAAAATCGTGTGGGTTCGAACCACTTCTTGCAGTCCTTCATTAATTCTCGGCATATGACAGTTCATGCAGCGGGCACCGCTGGATCCAACCGAATGATGCGTATGCTCGGCAATAGCCTCATCCGTGGAATACTGCTCGTGGCATCGAATACACGTCGCATCATCCTGTGCCGGAGTTTTGGACCACTTGGGACCGGTGGCTTTGTGAGGCTGATGACACTCGATACAATTCAAACGGGTATAGCAAGATCCTTTCATTGCGTCACTGTACTCCGTTGAATTCCAGGTCGACATCCCGCCCGCAAACAGAGGGCGACTGCCGGTATGACAACGGGAACAAGCCCAGTTGAGATTTTCATGGGTTCGGCCGGTTTGCAGTTGATTGGAATCGTTCTGCAGCCGAAGGAATTCACTAATGGGAGCAAAACTGGGCAATTTTTTTGGATCCTCCACGTGCTGTTTACAACCAAAATGGCAAGCTTCGCAACTGATGCCAAAAGTTACGCCCTGATCATCCGCATCGAACTTGGTCATTTGGGCAGGAATCTTGAAGATCTGTTCCTCAGTGATCTCTTGACGGTTCGCTGAACCGGGCCAAAGCTCTTGATGCGTCTTCCGGATGTAGCCCGCCATATCCAGATGCATCAGGCCAGGGAAAAAAGCCCCAAGCACAGAAGGTTTCCGAAAAAAATTGTCACCCAATG
>JAZABE010000775.1:0-17376 GCA_036137535.1 Planctomycetota bacterium
GCCCACCCTTCGATTGCCACGGTGGACTCTATCAAGGAAACCAAAAGAAAAAGGACTCTGAGCAGATCGCTCAAAGTCCTTTTCTAGTGGAAGATTGTGGCGAGTGGCCGAAATCGGAGGAAATCGGTGGCTCGTCAAAGTGGGCGATACAGGACTCGAACCTGTGACCCCCTGCTTGTAAGGCAGGTGCTCTAAACCAACTGAGCTAATCGCCCGATTTTTCACAGCAAGCTGGAAAAACGAAGAGCGCGGATTTTAAGCTTTTCACAGCTCACTTGTCAATCACGAGGGCCGGCCAATCGCATCGAATCCGCTTTATGGGTTGGCCAGATCTCGAAACCCAATGGCCTGCATCTGAAGATTCTCCAAAAAAACCCAAGCCATCCCGACAAGTTGCGTTCGCAGCCAATTCGAACCAGCGGGTCGTGCCCAGAGCAATGGGGAAAAGAAGCTCAGAATATCCGCACGCGATTCCCAAGGCGTCAAAAAACGCCAGAAAATCACTCCGACTTTCTCCAATCATGAGCCTTTCAATCAATGGTGGAAATCAACCATCAATGATGATCGGTTCTTAGAAATCCTGATTTCTTTCCTGATGCGTACATTTTAACAGCAGCCGAGTCCCGAAATCATAATTTAGCTAAAAATACCCGACTCTAGCCCGATCTGCCCTGTAAGGTACTTTGCTCGAATTGGACCAAAGTTATAATAAACGGCTTACATCAAAATCTTGATTTTCTGGGTCACTGTTTGACTTCCGGAGAATCAGGGGCTTGGTGAAACCGGAAGGGAATGCGAAGCACGGCTTCGCCTCACCGATTCCCGGTCGATCTAGGAAGCCGGCTTGCCTGATTTTCCTGCAAGCTAAAACGTCCTGAGTTCACATCGACCCGATTCCATAAGGCAAACTATGGATCACCGTTTCCGGCAACCAAGGTCATCCGCCGACAAGAAATGACCAAGACAAACTGACAGAGGAAAAACCTATGGCTGACCATGAGCCCGACTTCATGATCGAAGTCAACGAATTAAGCAAGTACTACGGAACGTTCCCAGCGGTCAAAAACATTTCGTTTAACGTCCCCCGCGCCCAGGTCTGCGCCTTTCTTGGACCTAACGGCGCCGGCAAGTCCACTACCATGAAATTATTGACCGGGTTCATCGCTCCGACCAGCGGTGGAATCAAAGTCGCCAATTACGATATTGCCACTGACCGCATCAAGGCCTGTGAGCACATTGGCTACCTGCCTGAAAACGGACCCCTCTACAACGAGATGACGCCCAGCAGTTCACTCAAATACCTGGCAAAAGTCCGTGGGCTGTCGATAAGCCAACAGTCGGAGCGGGTAGAATACGTTGCCGAAAAATGCGATTTGAAAGATGTCTGGCACAAGGGGATCTCTAAGTTATCCAAAGGTTTTCGCCAACGGGTCGGAATGGCACAGGCCCTGTTACACGATCCTGACGTTTTAATCCTAGATGAACCCACCAGTGGACTCGATCCCAACCAACTTGTCGGAATTCGTCAGCTCATCAAGGACCTCGGCCAATCCAAAACTGTGTTACTTTCGACTCATATCCTGCAGGAAGTCGAAAAAGTGTGTGGACATGTCATCCTGATCGATGCGGGTCAGATCCGATTCAATGGATCGACCTCCGAACTAACCGACTCAGACGACATTGAAAAATCTTTTCACCAACTCACCGAATTCGAAGCAACGGCTGTCCATTAACTGATTTTTCCAAGCATTCATCCAACTGAACATTCATTTTTGAGCTTTCAAGCCTGAAATTTTACCGGAGATAAAAACGACATGTTTCGCCCCCACGTGATTTCCGCAATTGCCTCGCGAAATATCAAGACCTTTTTCACAAGCGTCATCGGCTACCTGTTTATTGTCGTCTTTGTTGTCGTCAGCGGCATCATCGCCTTTGGTCCCAAGTTCTTTGCAGACAATCTTGCTACCTTGGATCAATTAACCAACGCCTACCCGATGCTCCTGCTGTTCCTAATTCCCGCGATCACCATGGGGATCTGGTCCGATGAAAAAAAACAGGGGACAGACGCCATTTTATTCACGCTACCTGCCTCCGACGCTGAAATCTTATTCGGAAAATTCTTTTCAGTTGTCGTCGTATACATCGCGGCGCTGTTTTTCTCGTTGACACAACTGGTAGCCCTGGCAAGCATTGGAATCCCTGACTGGGGAATCATTCTTTCTACCTACGTCGGCTATCTCCTGGCCGGGGTCTCCCTGTTGAGTATTGGAATGTTCGCCTCATCACTCACCTCCAATACGACCGTGGCCTTTGTGCTGGGCGCCTTGTTTAGTGCTTTGCCCGTGTTTATTGGAGTGATCAATCCTTCCAACCAATTTCTCCTCAGCCTCTCACTGGAATGGCAACTGCGTGAATTCGGGCAAGGCTCCATTGCTCTACCTAATGTTCTCTACTTCCTGTCATTGGCAACGTTCGGCCTGTTTCTGAACCTCGTCGTGATTACCAAGCGACACTGGTCTTCAGAAGAGGAGAATAAACTGTATGGACTTTATGTCGGGCAAGTTGTTTCGATCCTGATCATCGCCGGCAGTTTTTATTTTATCGCGTTGAAAACAGGAAACTATTACGACACGGAAGTTGATTTGACCGCCCAAGGGGTCAACACCCTTTCCCGAACTTCAATCGATGTCATCGGCCAAGCAAGAAACAATCGCAAGGTCGACATCCAGGCCTTTGTCAGCGACGACGTTCCGACTGAATTCGTGGCCACTAAAAAACGGTTGATGCGGCTATTACGACAATATTCCCAATTAGGCGGAGAAAAAATCAACCTGAGGGTAGTCAACATTACCCCCAATTCGAAATTTGAAAAAGAAGCCAAGGATGCGGGAATTGAGCGAATCGACCACACCTCGGAAGTCGGCGGTCGTGAAATCCGGCAAGACATTTATCTAGGTTTGAAGTTTAGCAGTTCCATCGGTGAAGCTGTGATTCCAACCATTGATGCTGACACCCCCTTGGAATATGAAATGACACGCGCTCTCGGCACCACGGGAGTTCGCCAGAAAAAATTAAGACTGGGAGTTCTGGACACCCACGCGTCCTATCTTGGAATGGTCAATGGATTGCAATTAAATCACACGGTGGTTGAAAAACTTGAGCAAAGGTACGAATTGGTCAGGGTCAGCGAATCGGATTTAACCCGAATGGTTACCCAGCAACGCCAAGAGGAAAACCCGGAAGCAAAAAACGAAGAAGACAGTAAAGAAAAGGAAGAAACCAAAGAAAAAACCACAACTGAAGCCAGTGAACAAAACAGTAAAGAGTCCGAAGAAACCGCACCCAAGATTATCATTCCTGACGTTTTGCTGGTCGTGCGACCTTCACGGGTTTCCCCGGCAACCCAACAGGAGATCGTGAGCTACATGGATCGAGGCAACCCAACGGTATTCATGGTGGACCCCCTTCCCGTGTTTCCGTTTTCGGTTCTAGCCAGCGAGGGATCCGTCCCAGAAACCCCCAAGCAACGAATTGTTGCCAGCATGCAGGGGTTCCGCATTGAAGAGGACGAAAACAATGACTGCTCAACACTTTTTGATGCCCTTCAGATCAAGTGGTACGGTTACAACCAGTCCGTCACTTACCCTGAACAACCGCCTCAACCGAACCAATTTGGTGGCCCGCCCCAAGGAGGGCGTCCCGAGCGAACCACGGAAGCCTTCTACCCAACCGTGGTCGCGCAAAGCTACCGCCCCTTCGAAGAACTTCGCTTCGACGACCTCACCTTTACTTATGGGATTGAAGGACAAAAACCTGTGGAAATCAATCTGGATTTAAGCGATGAACGGGAGGGCATTCCCGTATCACTGGGTTCCCCCAACGCCATGATGATTAATTCCCTGGTCCACGGCGATTTCGATCCATTCAACCGAAAATCGCAAATGACCAGTGGCATTGATAATGTGTTGATGTTTTATGCCGGAGCGATTGCCAAAAAAGCGAATCCCGGAAACGGGGCAACCAGTGGCTCAGCGGATTCCTCCGGGTTGACCTTTGTGCCCCTGATTCATTTTGAAGAAGACGCCATTGGCTTGCCCTGGGAAAGCATTATCAAGACAGAAAACCGGGAAGTCCCGTCCTTTCCTCCTCGAAATCAGGAGGTCACAACAATTAACCCGGAACCCGATTTCTACAAGTTTGAATTGGCTATTGAAGACATCGACAAATTGATCACTGAGGCCGAGAAAGAATCCAGGACTGCAGATGTGTCCGCGCTCCAGAACAGGAAAGCGTCACTCGAGACCCAACGTGATCGATATGTCCTGAAAGATGCCTGTGTCGCGGCGCATATTTCAGGCCAACGCACCCCGAATGGCAACACAATCAATGCCGTGGTCATTGGTGATGCTGATTTTGCCAGCAACCTTTACGGTGCCGTCGAAGTTGCCCTTAAGAAAAAACCGGACAATATCGAATTCCTCTTGAATGTCTTCGACACTCTGGGCGGTCGCGAAGAATTTGTTTCGTTGCGTGGCAGAAACCCTGTTCAAAGAACACTGACTTACATGGATCGGAAAAAAGACGAGTACGGTAGTGTTCGAATTGCCAAAGAACAACAAATGAAAAGGGACATGCGAAAAGAGGTAGTCCGCATCACCAATGAACAGGAACGAAAGAACGAAAAAAATCAGTCTGCGGGAATCGCCAGGTTATTCCAACTCGCCGAGGGAGCCATGGATGCCGACAAAAAAATCCAAATTGAAAAGCAAAAACTCCAGGACAAACTGGATGAAGATATCGCAGGACTCAAAGCGGAAGAAGACCGCAACCTTAAAGAAACGGAACAAACGGTACGCCTCCAGGCAACCATCTTGCCCTGTCTTCCAGCATTGATTCTTGGAATCCTCGTTTTCATCTTTCGATTCGTTCAAGAACGAAAACTCGTCGGTGAAAAACGGTGAGCCTGTTGACCGCTCAAAACATTGATCATTAGAAACCACTAACTTTTTCGAACTGACCCACCGGGTACTGAAATGAAACCAGTCCAAACCACCATTATTTTGTCTTCTTTGGCAGCAGTCTCATTGATTCTGGCAGTTTCTGTTAATTACTCAACGCTTCCTGAAACCGATGATCAACACGAACTCATCGGAGAAGTTTTCTATCCGGATTTCGTTGATGTTCAGCAAGCCACGTCGATGGAACTGGTGGTCTGGGAAAGTGAAAAAAAGGAAACCCGGCAATTCAAAATCAACAAAGTCAATGACCTTTGGGTCATTCCCGATCACAGCGACTATCCCGTGGAGTCACCGGACCGTCTGCGGGAAACGGCTGGGAGTGTCATGAACATCACCCGGCTCAGCTTGGCCGGAAGTTCCCGGGAGGAGCATGATCGATTGGGGGTGGTCGATCCCAGTAGCGATGAAGCCAAGTTGAAAGACTCACAGGATATCGGGGACCGGATCCGGTTGATGGATGACAGCAAGAACGTGATTTGTGACTTTATTATCGGCAAGGCCGTCGATGCCGAAGCCGAAAACGAAGTCTCGACAGAACGCGAATTGGTCAAGGGCGAACGTTACTATATCCGCCAACCGGATCAAAACGAAACCTATGTTGCCCGGCTGGATCTCAATATCTCCACCGAATTCAGTGAATGGATCGATAGCGACTTACTTCAAATCGGGAATGCAGAAGTCAACAAGATCCAGGCCAAGAACTACGAAGTGGCCTTCAAACCTCTAAAAGAATTTGGAGGTCAAAGAGTCCCCCTGCGGGATAAATTTGAGGAAGTCGCGGCGACCAAGGAAGACTTTTCCTGGAAACTCGAAGGCTTGAAGGAAGAAACCGAAGAAATCGAATCCACTCCACTGGATGATCTTGCGCGTCAGTTCAAAAACCTGTCAATCATCGATGTGCGACCTAAACCGACTTATGAAGACAGCGAGACTAAAGTGCTCAACGGAGATCTGACGGTTAACTTGCCCGAAGGAGTTGACCGTCAGGATGCACGGTTCATCCAGGAACAGGCGGTTCAAGTCCTGGGACAAGAAGGCTTCATTCTTGGATTTGAAGATGAGACCAATCTTAAATCACCTTCCCTATTATCACGCAACGGTGAGCTCAGCTTCGCAACCGACGACGGCTTGATCTACCACCTTGTTTTCGGAAACGATGTCAAGATGGCGGGCAACAGTTTTGAATTCGCCAAGGTGGAAGACAAAGAAGAGAAAAAAGACGACGGGAAAACCAACGAGGAGACCGACGAATCTCCGGCTGACAAAAACGAAAAACAGGGGAAAATCATGTCCGTCCACGTGACGTTCGATGAAACCCTGATCAAGAAACCCAGTAAGCCCTTTCCGCCCATTAAACCGACTCAACCCACTCAAGAAGCTCCCCAGCAAGAGAACCAACCTGAAGGAGACAAGCCACAAGAACAACCTGGATCGAAACCGGCAGACGACTTAAATCCAGGAAAAAAAGCCCCGGAAAAAGCAAAAGAATCCCCTTCTCCAAAAACTGAAAAACCGGCAACCGAAAAAGCTGAGCCCTCAAAAGAAGCACCCCGGTGTGGCATCGACGAGCTTCAGGAAAAAGAAGACGCCAAGCAAACTCCTTCCAAAAACACCCAGGAAAAAGAGGGCAGCGAGAGCAAACCGCCTGCCAAGCCCGAATCCAAACCAGAACCCGGTTCTCAGGAAGGCCCGGCTAAGACTTCACCGGCAGCAGGAAAACAAGAACCGGATTCGGCTGCTGCAGCACCGCAGGAAAAAGAAAAAACGCCAGCGGAAATTTTTGCCGAGAAAATGCAAGCTTACGAACAGGCCCTGCAACAGTACCAGAACGACGTCAAACAATTTGACGAAGACATGAACACCTATGAAAAAGAAATGAAAGACTACCAGAAGAAAATCGAGGACAACCGGCAAAAAGTGGATGATTTGAATGCCAGGTTTGCAGACTGGTTTTATATCGTGGATGCCGAAAACCTGTCCAAGATCAAGTTGACCCGTTCCGATGTCGTGAAGGCCAAGGACAAGAAAGAAGATCCCAAAACCGGTGGTCTTAACTTGCCTAACCCCGGCCAATTACCTCCCGGCTTACAGATTCCAAACGTCAATACTCCGGAGAACCCCGAGGCGAAAGCCAAGGCTCCTCAGGCGGGAAAACCTGGGGAAAAATCGTCGCCGGAAAAAGCGGGTGTCCAAGAAACCACCCCAAAAGCGAAAGACAAGAAACCGGCTCCGTCGGCTGCTGGTTCTCAGGATCCAACCCAACCGAAACCCAAAAAGTAATGCCCGTCAGGGCGTGATAAACGGCAATTCACTGGAGTCGATTCAGTGGGTCCTTGAAGAGGGGACAGAAGTGCGGAGCGGACCAGGCTGCCCATCGACACTCGGACAGGCGATTGGCCTCTGGCAGCCAGCAACGATCCAGTTCCAGAATCGCTCAGAATTCTACCAACATTTTCTTGAGTAATTCCAGTGGCAATCCAATTACATTGGATTCGCTTCCTTGGATCAGGGTGATCCAATCCATTCCATCCTGGAGTCCAAACGCACCTGCCTTGCCTTGCCACAAACCGGTTTCCAGGTAATCTTCGATCTGGGATTCAGACAGTTCAGCCATCCACAAACTCGTCACCTCTACGTTTGATTTAAACTCATCTCCAGGTCGTTGGTACAAGCAGAGACCGCTGAAAACCCGGTGCTCCTCGCCGCTCAACTGGGTTAACATTTCCCGGGCATGGGTCCGGTCACGGGGTTTTCCCAAGATTTGTCCCTGGATTTCAGCCACGGTGTCACAACCCAGGAATAAACCAGTATCAAACTTTTTTGCAACATTCCTTGCTTTCTGGTACGCTAGTCGCGCAACGAACTCGGTCGGCGTTTCGCCCGAACAGATGCCATCTTCGGCGTCTTCGTCCGGAATGCAAACATCAAAGTCAAAACCACAATCGTTCAAAATTTGACGCCGGCGGGGTGAGCTGCTCGCGAGTATGATTTTCAGTGGATGTGTAGCCAAAACAAATTATCTTGAACCGGGAAAAAATAAGCAGGTTGACCAATGACAGGGTCCTCTATGAGGATAACCACTTGATTGTCGTTTCAAAACCAGCCGGGATCGCGACAATGGGAACAGAAGTCGACGAACCCAGTCTTTTACAGCTCACCAAGGAATTCATCAAGGAAAAGGCGCAAAAGCCAGGAAACGTGTTCCTGGGAGTCGTCAGTCGCATTGATGCCTTTGTCTCGGGTGTTTTACTTTTTGCAAAAACTTCAAAGGCTGCCAGCCGATTGTCCGAACAATTCAGGAATTCTTCGGTCAAGAAAATCTACTACGCGGTCCTGGAAGGAAGACCCCCTGTTGAAGGCAGCAATTCAGGGCAGCGAGGAACGCTGGTTTCCTGGCTTCGGAAAAACGACCGTTTGAGGCGAGTCGAGTCCTTTTCGCAACCGGTCCAAGGCGCCAAACCGGCAGAATTGGATTTCGAGATCATCCAAACCATTGGACACTTATCATTGGTCAAAATCGATCTGAAAACAGGTCGAAAGCACCAGATCCGAGCTCAGTTTTCCGATCTAGGCTGTCCCGTGTACGGGGATCGAAAATACGATGCCCAAGAAACCATGGGGACTCAAATTGCACTGCATAGCTGGCAACTGACGGTCCTCCACCCGACTCTGAAAAAACCTTTTGAATTTTCGGCAACATTTCCGCAATCTTGGCGTCAAAACAGGAAAATCTCAAACCTAATCAGCGGAATTTAGCGAGAGAAATTCTTATTCGATGGAAACAGGATCTTGCATCTCCTAAGATAGACTTGAAATGTTTCCTCTTTCCCTCTTTAAAAAGTAGAACCCCATTGGCTCAGGGAAATCAGTCTATATTTCGAAAATCGGCTTTGCTCAGTGGTCTGGTCACGGAGGAACAACTGGAAAATGCGATCACCGGTATCCAGGAGTCGGCTTCGACGGAAGCCCATGCCTTGGAAATCGAAGATAAGGCGATTGCTGCCAAGCTGATGAACGACGGGGTCATCAGCGAGTACCAAGCTGATCAGCTCAATGCCGGTCGAACCAAGCTCAATCTGGGTCCCTACATCATTACCGATTGGATTGGGCAGGGAGGAATGGGACAGGTCTTCAAGGCCGTTCATGAAATGATGGGCCGCGAGTGTGCTGTCAAAGTGCTTCCGCTCACCAAGGCCAACGAAGAGTCTGTCGCCAATTTTCGCCGTGAAATCCGCATGCAGGCCAATCTCGATCACCCCAGTCTCGTTCGGGCATTTGATGCTGGGGAAGATGGTAACGTGCATTACCTAGTTGTTGAGTTCGTCCCAGGAACAGACCTCAGACGCCTGGTTCGCTCCAAGGGCAAACTCTCCGTCCAACAAGCATCTAGTATCATCATGAACGCGGCCCTTGGGATCGACTATGCCCACCAAAGAAAATTGGTTCACCGGGACGTCAAACCAGGAAACATCCTGGTAACCCCCGATGGCAGGGCAAAAGTTTCCGATTTGGGGCTTGCCGGCTTTCTCCAGGATCCAAGTGATCCCCGGCATGGCAAAACGGTCGGAACTGCCGACTATTTATCGCCTGAACAAATTCAATCTCCCCAGAACATCACCAAGGTCACCGATATCTATTCACTAGGTTGTACCCTGTACTACGCAGTTACTGGAAAAGTCCCCTACCCTGGCGGTACAGCCAAGAGCAAGGCCCGAAGACATCTTGAAGAAACGCCATGGCATCCCCGGCGTTTCAATGACGAAATCAGTGACGAATTCGTTGACCTGATTGCCGACATGATGGAAAAAGATCCGGAAGTTCGCATCCAGACTTGTGAAGAAGTTGCCACGAGATTGGCCCCCTGGGCGATTGATGACAGCCTCGTTTTGGACAACTCTCAGAGCCCATCACGATGGATGCCCGAACCCCCACCGTCTGTCGAAAATGAACGCATCGTCATCAATGCAAATGACACTGGTTCCGCTTCTTTTGATGTTGCCGAACTGGCAATGAATGAACTGAGCGGTCAAGCATCACAGGGAACCGGTTCAGTAGGAAATCAGGATACTCAACGAACAGATATTCCAGCGCCACCCCCACCTGTCCTGATTGAAATGGATCGCAAGGCCCCGTCCTCGCTTCAGATCGTCGCCATCACGCTGGCTATCGCAATTCCTCTTTCGATGATCGCTGGAATCCTCATCGGCTACGCTGTAGCCCAATGGTTCTCTTAACCGCTTTTCCCAAGAATACTCCCGGGATTCGAAACCGAGCGTTTCTCCAGCATCGCAACCCCCGTTGGCAGACCGAGTTGAGCTGTATAATGGACGCCGTCCACGCGACTTTCTACAGAGTTATTTGTCTTCCGTTCCTTTAGGGTTGAGCTATCCCATGAAAAACAGATTGTCTCCCAAACTATTGCTCTTCATCTTGATCAGCTCCTCGTTTTTAGTCGGCTCCGCGTTGGCAAACGGCTTTCAGCTGAAAGCCGATGGTTCCCAGCTAAATCCCAATCCGAAAGGCCAGGCAAAACCCAACATCATTCTGGTCATGACTGATGATCAGGGTTATGGACCGGTAGGCCGACATGGGCACCCCTGGATCGAAACACCCCATCTGAACCGCTTGTACGATGAATCAACCCATTTGACACGATTTCTGGTCAGCCCAACTTGTTCCCCAACACGTTCTGCATTAATGACCGGACGTCACCCTATGCGAAACGGAATTACCCACACGATCTTGGAACGGGAACGGATGACCTTGAAGGCCACCATCCTGCCCCAAGTTTTAAAAACCGTCGGCTACACTTCGGGCATCTTCGGCAAATGGCATCTGGGGGATGAAGAACCCTACCAGCCACACCAGCGCGGCTTTGATGAGACGTTTATCCACGGAGCCGGTGGTATTGGTCAAAAGTATGCTTGTTCCTGTGCCGATGCACCGGGGAACAAGTATTTTGATCCAGTTGTTCGCCACAATGGAGTGTTCAAAAAAACCAAGGGATTCTGCACTGACATTTTTTTCTCGGCAGCTCTTGACTGGATCAAAAAAAAGAAAGATACCCAAGAGCCTTTCTTCGCCTACATCACCACCAACGCTCCGCACGGCCCATTTATTGCCCCTCCTTCGAATACCCAAAAATTCAAAGACAAGGGATTCGCCGAACGCCAGGCCGGATTTTATGGAATGATCGAAAATATCGATGAAAACATCGGAAGGCTAACCCAGAAAATCGACAAGTGGAAACTTGCTGAAAATACGATCGTTATTTTCCTTTCTGATAACGGGATGACCGGCGGAGGTTCCGGAAGACCCGGCAAGGCCATTGCCAAAAACTACCCGTTCTACAATGCCAACATGAAAGGCCTAAAAGGGACAGTCGACGAAGGAGGAGTCCGGGTCCCTGCATTTTTTCGCTGGCCCGGCCGGTTCAAGAAAAAGCATGACATCCATGCGGTGACCGCCCACATTGACCTGTTCCCGACACTTTGCGAGATCACCGGCGCCAAATTACCCAAAAGCCAAGTCGAAGGCAGATCATTCCTGGGTCTTTTAAACGGTAATGACACAACCTGGCCCGATCGATACCTTGTCAGCCACAAGGGAAGATGGCCCAAAGGCGAAAATCCGGAACTCTCAAAATGGAAGAATTTTGCCGTCCGTAGCCATCGATTCCGCTTGATCGGAAAAAACGAGCTTTATGACATGATTTCCGATCCGGGACAGACCAAAAACATTGCCGACAAACATCCGGAACAAATCAAGAAAATGATTGATTTCTATGACCAATGGTGGACCCACTCGGTTCCCCTGATGGTTAATGAAAAGACCCCGAACTCGACGGTCCAACCGTTTCATCAGCGGTTCAACCGACAAAAATCAACGACTGGAATCCCTAACTGGACTCCCGTCTCAAAACCTTAAAGTTCGCGATTTCCCATCAACTCGCCCTTTGAATTGAAAGGGGTTTTAGGCCCATTCGATCTCGGCAAAGCTGTTAATCACCGGATGCGTGTGAACCTGGGTCACTGGCGCGTTTCCTGGACGCAAACTCAGTACCGTCTCCAATCCGGCCGATTTTGCCGCATTCAGCTCCTCAAGGATATCACTTACAAACAGGATTCGCTCGGGATCGAACTGCGAATCTCTCGAGATATGGGAATAACTTTGACTTTCTTTTTTGGAGCCGATCGTGGTGTCATAGTGTGCGGAAAAATAATCCAGCAAATTCCCTTCGGTCGTATGACCAAAAAAAAGAAGCTGAGCCTGAACACTGCCAGATGAATAAATCCGGATATCCTTACCCAATTCTTTCCAGACTTCCAAGGCAGGATGGACATCTGCGTAAATGTGTGATTTGAGTGCACCGGACTCAAACCCACTTTTCCAAATTTTTCCTTGAAGATTCTTCAAACCCGTCGTCTTGAGGTCACTATCCATCTGGCGGATGGCTTCTCGCGCGGCTTGCGCTTGTTGATCTTCCACCGAAAGTTCACGGTCAGGCCAATTCTCCAAGCCAGCCTCCAGGGAGAGCAACTGCAACGATTCACCCAGTTCTGGAGTGCCCCAATTCTGTTTCAAATACGCACCAAGATGACGACGGACATAAGGAAACATCTCGTCGTAAACATAGGAAACCGAAGAAGTCGTTCCCTCGATGTCCAGTAAAATACAACTGCAATGGGTTTTCATAGTGGCTGCGTTTCCGGGCACAATCACGCCACGTCAACAATGACACAACGTGTACAGGCCACCCGAGCAAAGGATTGGTCGCTTTTAATTAAGATCGACTGGAGATTCAATACCGCTGCTACCGGTGAGGTAGGAAGGGCCGAGGCAAATTGGGCTGTAGTTTTCGTGAATGGCTTGATCGGAGTAATGAGGCGACCAGCCCGATGGGTCTTCGAACAAACGAATACAACGGATGGTTCGGTCGCGACAGAGATTAAACCAATGCAACGTGCCTTGGGGAACGTTAATCAGGTCACCGGGTTCAACGGTCACGGCAAAAACCGGTCCATTCTCGGGATTCACATGAAAAACCCCACTACCTCGTACCGTGAATCGCACTTCATCTTCATCATGGGTATGTTCCTTGTTGAACTTGTCAAGCATCTGGTCGAGGCCTGGCGTTTCAGGATTGACGTTGATCACATCAGCCGTGACAAACCCCCCTTTTTCCTTCAGCCTTTCGATTTCTGGGGCATAGGCTTCGAGAATCTCTTCATTCGTCGCATCAGGTCCAACCCGTCCTTCAACATCCCATTTTTCATACCACAATCCATGGGGTTTCAGGTATTCACAAATTTCATCGACCTCTGTGATTTCACGGTTTTCATCAGGGATACTAATACTTGCCATTGGGAAACTCCGAACAAGGTAATAAAGGTTACAGCCGGTCCTCACCGTTGCTTTTGACGTCGCTTAACTCTGTTGCGGGAATCACGCAAGTCGAATTGGGGAGGGAATATTCACCATCATCATTCGCCGTGCGTAAACTTCCAACAGAAATTCAAATATTTCGATATGGCGTCGTGCCGCGAAAACATCCTTTCCCCAAGTATACAAACCATGACGGCGAATTAAATAGCCAAAACAGGTTTGTCCCTCACTGTTCTGAATGTAGCGTTCAAACTGGTCAGCCAACGCCGGAATATCTTGCGTATTCTCAAAAATTGGTAGCCAAATCGAAGTCTCATGAGTCCCGATCCCTTCCAAACCCTTGAGCATCTCGTATCCAGCAATCTCAAATCCATGATCTTCATGAAAAAAATCCGAAAGCAACGTTCCCCAAACCGAATGGGTGTGAAGCACACTTTTGGCCCCAAACATTTGAACTGCCTTAACGTGCAACATCGTCTCAGCTGATGACTTTTGACTTTCCCCGGCAATGGGGTTCCCAGTCGCATCAACAACTACAAAATCTTTCTCTTCTAACCGTCCCTTGTCTTTGCCACTAACCGTCACCGTGATCTCCAACGGATCTTCTTGTCTCACGGCGCTATAATTACTGCTGGTGCCAACACTCCATCCACGCGAATGAAATAACTTTCCACACTCAATAAGTTGATCTCGAATCTCTCTGTCTGACATAAAGATGCTTTAGTTAATGTTTAAGCGATTACTGTTTTCAATTGACTGAAAAAAACGCCGGAAACCATTTCCTCGATCCCAGTTCAAGACCAGACAAGTCACCCGGTCTCCCAGGAACACAAATCCTTCTCACCTCGAACTTCCAGCTCCGTTGGCGTGATAGCCTCAAAGGTAATGTAACCCCGCGGACAGCAAAAGTGCTAATGCGCCGGTAACTGGACGATTTGCCCGGCAACACCCCTAAAACGTGCACAAGCAATCCACGGGCATTTCCCGAGTTTCGTTTCACCCGTTCCCCGAGCAGGATGGAAGTCCGTTTTTCTTCTTCAACCCCGTTCTCTGCTCCGTTAGGCTCTGGCGATGTTTGTGGCAGGGAATTGATTGAATTCCTGCAAATCGAATTGAGCAGATTTTCACCGAGTTAGCGGATTTCTTATTGCTCCTAAACAGAAAAAACGTAGAAAACTCCACGTTTCCAAAACCTCAATCATTCCATCTCTAAAACTAATTTCACTCCATCTCTAAAACTATTTTTTTTGGTTTAGTGGGTTGATTACCCAAAAAAAACCTCTAAACTCATTTTCTGTGGGTTTTCAGCCCTTTTTGTCCTTTTACGGAATATCAGCCCATTGAGTGATGTTTCTGATCCAGACAGCCTGCTGCTCGGTGAATTTCGGCGCAAGCTGGATGACCGGTTCAGATTATTGGTTCCAAGCGATTGGATTCAATCGATTTCACCCGGTGGCGAGCACTGCATCCTGACCAAAGAGCGTCCTGGTTGCTTGAGTCTTTGGAATTCAACCCAATGGCAAAAACGACTAGACGAAGGCATGGCCTTGGTGCACTCAAAAATCCGGGCGGGCAAATTAAGTGAAAAGCTGGCAGATGTCCAACTGTTAGGCAGACTGCTGTCGACTCGTCACAAGCTGATACCCGTTGCCGAACGTGGACGCATCGTCCTGCCAGACGGTTTTCGAGAATTCCTGGGATTGGAACCCGGAAGCGAAGTCATGGTACTGGGCGCAGCAATCTGCATTGAAATTTGGCATCCCGAACAATGGATTGACCACCTGGGTGAACAGATGCCAGGGTTCGGATCCTTGTTTGACAAATTAACCGGTTAGGAGGACCCACCTCAATTACCCACTTGTACTGGGAATGATCAACGAACAACGCGTCTGGTGAATTGCGTTGAGGCCCACATTTTTTCCGTGTCTCTCTTTTGTTTGCAAAAAGAAAAAGTCATTTTGTGTGCCAAAACTGGAACGGAATCCGGATTCACCAGGCGCCTTTTTATTACCCTTTGTGGATAATATCGGTCGCTTTGGCCAAGAGGGCTTGGGCGATGGCTCTTGTGGTTGCTTCTGCAATCACGCGCACCACGGGCTCAGTGTTACTAGCTCGAACTAAAATCCAGCTATCCTCGAAATCAATTCGCAGCCCATCCATTCGGCTGATGCTGGGACTGCCAAATTCAGTTTCCAGGCACTCAAAAACAGGTGCAATGCAGTCTTCTTCAAGATCGATCTTGGACTTAACGATACAGTAAGGCGGAATCTCACTCGCCAGCCGGGACACATTCCCATCACGGGCAGCCATGGCATCCAGGGTTTGCGCCATGCCCACAAAACTGTCTCGGACCCACCCCACCCGGGGGTCGATCGGCCCACCGTTACCTTCCCCACCGTAAATCGCATTTTCGCTCAGCATCGTGCCCGTGACGTTGGCTTCGCCGACTGCACTGACAACACACTCGCAGCCGAATTCCCGGGCAATCTCAAGGGACATGCGACTGGTTGCACAATTGACAACAACTTTTCTTGAATACCCTAAAAAACCGTGGCGTGAAGCCTGTGCCAACGCATGCTTCAATGTGATGGCCAAAGTGTACTCTTCACCCAGGTAGTTTCCCTCTCCATCAATGATGGCCAAGCGGTCGGCATCGGGATCTTGGCAAAAAACAACATCCGCACCAAACAAGCCTGCCGCCTTGGCAACTTCAGCAAGGTTTTCGACCGTTGGCTCCGGAACGTGTTCAAATTGACCATCCGGCTTTCCTCCAATGATTTTGGCATCGCAATTCAATGATTCGAAAAGCTCTCGGGCAAGGAGACTACCTGCGCCATGGTTACTATCCAGTAACACCTTAAAGTTCCTGGCCCGGATTGCTTCAACATTGACCGTCGCCAGCACCCGTTTCAAGTGGCCTGAAAGCGTATCTTCGACTTGGACATACTCCCCCACCTGGTCAAAAGGCACCAATGCAAAGTCATTGGATCCGAACGTCGTCAGCACGGACTGACCTTCCGTTGCTGAAATCACACGCCCGTCGCTTCCAAACAACTTGAGCCCGTTATATTCAGCGGGGTTGTGACTGGCAGAAATTTGAATTCCGCCCGAGCATTCCAAATCGCGCACGAGAACGCCAACAGTCGGAGTCGCGCAAACTCCAGCATCCAGCACCTTAAAACCGGCTGCCATCAAAGCGCTGGACACCGCCCGGGCCAACAGTTCACCCGTCTCGCGACCATCTCTTCCAATGAGGACTTTTCCCGCGGGCAGGTTCCTGGCAAAAGCCAGTGCATATCGAGATGCGAGAATCGGATCCAAAGACTGACCGACAATTCCCCGAAGCCCGGAAACTCCTATTATTGTTTTTGACATAACCGGTCTAACTTAACATTTCTTTCTTGCACTTTTTCAAATGGGCAACATTCTATGGTTACCCACACTTTTCCGCCCGATGCTATAGTCATCGGACGCCAGCAAATCACCCATTGGTGGATTTTGCGATTGCTTGAATAACAGTTTTGGCGCGAATATAGGCACTGAATTTATTGATGATGCAAATCGTGGGCTGAATCATGGGAAAACTTTCCATCCAACGGGTTGAACAAGCTTTGTCCAATGGCAATTTAAGCCAAACCGCCGCGCAACACATTAGGACATGGTTAACCGAAAAACGCTATGCCGAATATGTGCCTTTGATTGAAGAACACATTACAACCAACCAGTGGCAAAAATTGGATGATGTCTTTTGGACCATCATTCCCTTTGGAACCGGTGGTCGACGCGGCCGAATGTACCCCATTGGCAGTAACGCGATCAATGACCGCACCGTGGGTGAAAGTGCCCAGGGACTGGCCACCTATGTGATCGGGCACTACCAGGCCAAGTCGCTTTCGACCGAACTCAGTTGTGGAATTGCCTACGATACGCGGCACAATTCACGGCATTTTGCTGAACTTTGTGCCTCCATCAT
>JAZABE010000776.1:0-3404 GCA_036137535.1 Planctomycetota bacterium
CCATTTGCAATTTCTTTTCCGTCGATATAAACCTCAAATCGTTCCGAAACTCGGTACGTCACTGACTTCTCGGTCACCTCACGAAGTTGTGCAAGTGCCGACTGACTTTCCGGCCAGTCGAAAAGAATGCAAATCGATTGGTTCCCAAGACTTGGCTCTACGATTTCTGCCATCAACAACTGAAGCAACGAATCAGAATTCGAATATCCGGACGGAATCAACAATCCCTTTCGTTTACAATACGATTCCAATTCAGAACAACTGGCAGTGTGGGGATTGATTCCCAGTTCACTTTCAAATGCCTGCCGATATGAGAAGAAGTTAACAGCGCGGTCTGGGAAAAAGAGTTGAAAAAACTCAGACAGCAACTGCATTCCCTGCTGGTAATCGTCACCTAGCCGATACCATTCAAGCATCGTAAATTCCGGGTTATGGTGCTTCCCTTTTTCAGCGTCTCTGAAAACCGGGGTAATCTCAAAAATCGGAGACACCCCTTCAAGCAACAAACGCTTCATTGAAAATTCCGGAGACGTTTGCAAAAACAAATCCCGGTCGATTCCCGACAATTGAACTTTGATCGGATCAATGGTTTGATCCACCATCGTATCTTTTGAAAGCACAGGGGTTTGAACCTCGATAAACCCTTGTTCCAGAAAAAAGCTGCGAACATCCCGCAACAAATCTGAGCGAGCCTTTAAAATCTCAATTCGATTCTGATCAATCATCCCAGCAAACCTGAAATCCGTCGGCAACCACTAGTCAAGTTGGAGCAACCCTTTAACCCTCAACTGGCGTGAGCTAACGACTTGGGCCGGTTGGCGATCCCGGCACAAAACCCCTTGGAAAATAACCTTGAGCGCCCGGGGTTTCCTGGTAAACGGTTGCCTGAACCGAGCTCGAGTTCGCTGCTGGGTATGGATTCGACGGCATTGCCCGACCGTAAAACGGGTCAGGATTCCGTGGAGCGACTGGACTGGGTGGAGCGGCTTGACTTGAAGAAGCTCTTCCCGATATCCCGACCCCATTTTGGCGACCGATGTTGATCATTCGAATGTTTCGCGGCCTTGGCATTTCCCACATGCCCGTATAAGACGAATCAATACTGTTGGGCAGAATGCCTGACAATTCAATGAAAACTTTTCCCGGCTGAGGGGTGTTGAGCCCGATTTCCAATTCAACTTGCCGAGGAATACTTGCATTGATATTGGCAAAGTACTGGTGTTTACTGGCACGACTGGAAGCGATTCGAATACCATTCTGGTACAACTCCTGAGCGACAACTACGCTCGTTCTGGGATCAACCATCGTCGACTTGATCATAGGCCCGGTCAAACTTTGGTAAAGGGAACGTATTTCAAGACTTCCGTCCGGCCGTTGAAATGGTCCTTCGTGCTTGGACCTCGGATCAAAATAAGCAAGCCCGAGTGAATCGATCACCCACGAGGGTTCAATGGGCAGCGTCTGCTTGGCAGAACTTCGCTCATACTCTTCATGGTTTGCATATAGAACCGCTGGCGGCTGTCCATCAGGCATCGCACTTTTCAACCAAACCCAGAACTCACTGTCATTACTTCCAATATCTAAACCAGAATTAGTCATGTTCAATAATCCAACCTGCATCCGCAACCGACTTGGCTGCTCAACCGACAGATCCCCTGACAAAGTGGGAGTACCTGTTGCCCGAACATGAACTCGTGCCTGCAATGAACGAATCGCCTGGCTATTAGCATTGACTGCGCGAATTACCTGTTCCTTAGAAACCTGTTGGGGAAAGACACCAGGAGGACTCTGCCCGCCATAAATACCGTTACGAAAAAAACCATTTCGCAGCCAGCTACAACCGGTTTGTGTCAGACACAGCAGAATCACACCGGCCCAAAAAATCTGGCGTTCCAGCTTCCACGATTTTGGGGTTTCAGTCAGCCGCATCATTTGAGGGTTCTCGTTGGTTGGTTTCAAGGTTCGGGACCGCGTTACCGGCATCCGGTCACTCTTCGTCTTCGGTATCTTCGTATTCTTCGTCTTCGGTAGCTTCGTCTTCTTCGTCTTCGTATTCTTCGTCTTCGGTAGCTTCGTCTTCGGTAGCTTCGTCTTCTTTGCCCGCTACCGCAGAACTGGTCTCAAGCATTTCCAATTCCGAACCAGAATCAGGATCTATCCCTGCACCCAACTCTTCAAACGGTTCATCCGAAAACAAGAGTTCGACGAGATCATCTTGGATAGAATCAATTTCCTCGCTTTCAGGATGGCAAACCGCTACTTCATAATTGGAGCCACGGCGATTACAGGACAGGTAAATAGTTTCTCCCCCGTCTTCACCTTTCTCGGTATCCACCAACTTGAAAATTCTTTTCTGTATCAGAAGCAGGGCCAAAACAAATCGCTCGACTTGCTTTGCTTCGTCATTCAGAAATGACTCAAAGGAATCGATACCGACGTCATTGGGGGCCCAAAAAAACTTGTTCGGATCTCGCTCTGGAATTCGAGATTGCCACCAACTGATACAATTTTCAGGAGCTCCTTCCCAGGCAACTTCCGCGATTTCATTACGAACAACTTCTCCATCTTGCTCGAATAATATCGAAAAATATTTTTCTCCTGGACCAAGCTCACGATCTGTCTTGGAACAAATCTTGGATCGCCGTTTGAATTCAAAATTCATAGGAGAAAAAAAAATGCAATTCGCAGCCAAAGCTTCAATAATAAACGTGAAGGATGGTACGAAGTCTCTGGGATCGCTTCAAGAGCAGGCTTTGCTAGCTCGCCCGTTTCTCGCAAAAAAACAGTCTTGATACTGCCTTTCAAGAACATCAGATCCTGGGGGGACCGGCCCTGAAACCGCCGCAATTGATCATTCGCCCAGCAAGCCGTCCAACTGATCCACCAATTCCGAGAATTGAGCGAGTGCCGAATTGACCGGCTCGGGACTTTCCATGTCAACACCCGCATCCCGCAATAGCTCCAAGGGCATTTTGGAACAACCACCACCCAGGAACCGCAGGTAGTCCTCCAGTGCATGCTCTTGGCCACCGAGTACACGTCGGCTCAGGGCAATCGCCGCGGACAAACCAGTCGCATATTGGTAAACGTAAAATGCCCGGTAAAAATGAGGTATTCGGAAACACTCCAGTGACAGACAATCGTCAATGACAAAGTCAGGACCAAAATAGGTGTTCAGGAGTTCCCGGTATTGATTCCGGAAAGCCTCCACGGTCAGGGGTTCACCCGCTTCAGCCATCTCATGAGTTATTTTTTCAAATTCTGCAAACATCGCCTGCCGAATGACAGTGGCGCGAATATCATCGATCTGGTTGTTAATCAAAAAAGCTTTTTGTCGATCCCCAGCTGCATTCTCCACCAGGTACTTGGCCAGCAACTGTTCATTGAACGTACTCGCCACCTCG
>JAZABE010000777.1:0-5335 GCA_036137535.1 Planctomycetota bacterium
ACAACTCCAACAAACACAGGAGTGAGTGCCCGGCCGAAAGGCTGCCGGGATCAAAGAACTTCCGGTCTGTCCGATTGCCCACACGCTCAGGTTTTGGTTTAACTTCTATTTGAGGCCCTGCCAGAAACCCGGTTTAACCAAAATGAAAACACGAATCCAAAACGCTAAAATCGTTTTACCGAGTGAAACCGTCGAGACGGCTATTGTGATCGAAAATGGCAAGATCGCCGACATCTCGCCAGCAACCACCCTGGTGGTCGACGAGGAAATCGATGCCAATGGAAAAACCCTGATCCCGGGAGTCATCGATGATCAGGTCCACTTTCGTGAACCTGGATTAACGCACAAAGAAGATATTTTTCACGGCAGCAAAGCCTGTGCGAAGGGCGGAATCACCACGTTCCTGGAAATGCCCAACACCAATCCGACCACGACCAACCAGGCTGAGCTCGACCGTAAAATCGAAATTGCTACCAAAACCAGTTTTGTCAATTTTGGTTTTTACGTCGGCGCTACCCCCCAAAACCTGGACGTTTTGAAATCAGCCCAACGAACACCCGGCATCAAGATTTTCATCGGCTCCAGTACCGGCAACCTCCTGGTCAGCGACATCAACGATCTGAGAACGATCTTCGCTGAAACCACCTTGCCCATCACGGCGCATTGCGAAGACGAAGCAACGGTCCAGCAAAATGCTCGACGATTCGAAGGTTCGACTGACATCCGTGACCATTCCCGGGTCCGAGATCATGCGGCTGCGCTCAAAGCAACTCAGATGGCTGTAGGACTCTCCAACGAATTCGAACACCCCTTCCACGTGTTACACGTTTCGACCGGTGCCGAGGCCGATTTCCTTGCCCAAAACCCAAGCCCGTTTGTTACCGCCGAAGTCTGTCTCCATCACCTCTTCTTCAACGTTGGAGATTATGATCGACTTGGCTCGCGGGTCAAAATGAACCCCTCCATTAAGAACCCGGAAGATAACCAACGGCTCTGGCAAGCTTTGCTCAATAATGAAATTCGGGTCATTGCGACAGACCATTCTCCCCACACGCTTGAGGAAAAATCGGAACCCTATCCTGCTTGCCCCTCAGGGCTTCCGGCCGTGGAAAATTCATTGGCCTTGATGCTCAACCAAATCAACCTGGGACATTGCACTATCGAACAGGTTGTTCAGTGGATGTGCTCCAACCCGGCCGATGTCTGGAACATCAAGAATAAAGGTCGCATTGAAATTGGCTATGACGCTGACCTTTGCCTGGTTGACATGGAACGAACTCATCAAATCCTCGATGAAAATCAAGTCGCCAAGTGTGGTTGGTCTCCCTGGCATCAGGTTTCTCTGCAAGGCAAGCCAATTCGAACCTGGGTCCAGGGAGTGGAAGTTTACCGGGATGACCACGCAAACGAATCGTTTAGCCAGCTATCTCCGGGCAAGCTCGCTGAGTTTGGCACGGCAACACATTGAGTTTTCCTCTGGTTTCAAGAAGAAGTGATCCAGTCCTGGAGCAACTGCAATCCTTGGGTCGCTCCCATTTCCAACCGGAAATCAACAACGTTTGACAAATCCGTTTTCGCCGGATTAATTTCGACCGTAAGGCAACTTTCACGGTCAGCTTGCTGAACCGGATTGGAGATATACGGAAACAATGCCGAAGTCCCCACAACCAGGATACCGTCGAACCCCCGCACCAGTTGTTTTTCCAGGGTTTGAACCGCGTCGTCGGGCAGTCTTTCGTCAAACAAGACAACATCGGGCCGCATCACTCCGTCGCAAACGTCACAGGCAGGTGGAATCGCTTGGGGACTGATTTCCGTAACCGGCCGCTTGCGTCCGCACTGCGTGCAGCGAAGCCGGCGCATCGTTCCGTGGATTTCAATCACGTTGCGGGAACCGGCGTCTTGATGAAACCCATCAATGTTTTGGGTTAGCACCCAGACTTCTTTAAAATTCTCCTCCAACTCAACAATGATCTGGTGTCCCCGGTTCCATTTTTTCCCTCGACAAGCATTTGCAATTTGCATCAGGTATTTCCAGGTCAAATCGGGATTCCTTTGAAACATTCCTCCACTGAGGGCAACCTCGATCGGAATCCCATCCTCGGTGCCGGCCTGGTCATAAAGCCCAGTCACGCCCCGGTAGGTCGGAATCCCCGAATCTACGGAAATTCCGGCACCGGTGATCAACAGGATTCTTTCGGCGGAAACCGACCACTGCTTAATTTTTTCTGGATGAAAACGATCCATGAATTTCCCGCATTGAATTCCGAAAACAGGGCTGCTCACCGCCCCACCTCAAGAGCTCTTTCAACACCCAACCCAGCCTAATCCTTCTTGTTCACCTGGGAAAACAGACTGGCAATGACTTCTTCCAAGGGCACTTCTTCGACAACAACATCTTCAATGGAGTGCTTATCCAAGACGGCGGCAAGCACGCTAGCTACGGCAGCACGGTCTACCTGAAGCTTGATCTTAGGAGGGGTGAATTCAATCACTTGCCCATAGTTTTCAAAATCCGAATTCGAAAAGTCACCGTTGATCTGTAACGTTACAATTTTTTTATTGCTAAATTGGTCAACGATGCCGTCCAACGAGCCGTCGTACTGGATCAAACCCTTGGCTATAATCACAATCCGCTTACAAAGTGCAGCGACATCTTTCATGTAATGACTAGTCAGAAGAATCGTGATCTTTCTCTCTTGTTGGTAGTGCTTCAGAAACTGCTGAATATTGTGCTGAGCAACCACATCCAACCCAATTGTCGGTTCATCCAGGAAAAGAACATCCGGTGAATGGAGCAACGCGGCCGTCAATTCCATCTTCATCCGCTCTCCGAGCGACAACTCGCGCACCGGTTGCTTGAGCAAATGCCCGATTTCCAGAAGGTCGGTCAGCTCATCGAGTGTTGACTGAAAGGCAGCCGAATCAATTCGATAAATGTGCTGGTGCAGACGAAATGATTCCTGGGCGGGAAGATCCCACCACAATTGGTTTTTTTGCCCCATCACCAAAGCAAAACGCCGGCGGTAGGCATTTTCACGTTCCCAGGGAACAAAACCCATCACCCGACAGGTTCCGGAACTCGGATTGATCACACCAGAAAGCAATTTCAGGGTTGTTGTTTTACCCGCACCATTGGGGCCCAAAAACGCGACAAATTCCCCCTGTTCAACGCGAAGGTTGACTCCGGCGACTGCATGAATGTTACGGTACTCCCGCCGGAACAGACCCCGGACTGCGGGCAGCAATCCCTCTTTCTTCTGATAGACCCGGTAGGACTTTTCCAGATTTTCGATCTCTATAATCGCCATTGGGTTGATTATAGATGGACAGCTTGAAATCGAATATGGGCAACCGCGCAAGAACCGGCTGATTCCGAAATTCCCCGGAATCAACCTTCAAAACTCGAAGGAAAATCTTCTTTCAAGACCTTGGTGAGGCGGGAGATTACCTGCTCAACATCCGCCTGGGTAAAAATAATCGGTGGTTTGATCTTCACCACGTTGTGATGAATCCCGTCGCAACTCAGCAATACTCTCATCTTTTTCATCCGTTCGACAATATAGTTTGCCAAAGCTGGATTGGGTTCTCGCCTCTGAGAATCAACCACAAATTCAATTCCAAGAAAAAGTCCTTTCCCACGAACATCACCGATTGACCGATGCTCTGCTTGGAGCTGCTTCAATGCCTTCAGGAAATATGCTCCCACGTGCCGGGCATTCTCTACCAACTGCTGGTTTTCAATCACGTCCAATACGGCATTGCCCACGGCACAGGAAACGGGATTGCCTCCAAACGTGTTGAAATATTCCATGCCATTGTTAAAAGCTTCGGCAATCTCCCGGGTTGTCACGACCGCTCCCAGGGGAAACCCATTCCCGATCGGTTTGCCTAAAGTGACAATTTCCGGAACCACCCCCTGAGTTTCAAAACCCCAAAATTTCTCGCCGACCCTCCCGAAACCAACCTGGACTTCGTCTGCGATACAAACGATTTCCTTTTCACGGGCAACCTGGTAAACCTGTTCCAGGTAATCCTCAGGCAAAACAATCTGGCCTGCACAGCTCATGATCGACTCGCAGATAAATGCAGCAACCTGGTGTTCACCGTTGACCCCAAGCCCACCTTCGCCAAAATCGGCGGCTGATTTTTCAATCGCCCGGCGAACCGTTTCGGCGTAATACTCGCCTGCCGATCCCTCCAAATCAACACCACGGTGACTCCCCCGGTAAAGGTCCGGTAGGGGCACCTTATGCACTGAATCGGGTTTTCCCTTGCCGCCTGGACTATCGAATTTATAGGGACTGATTTCAACCAGCGTGCCCAGGTTGCCATGGTAGGCCCCCTCGACACAGATCACCTCTGGGCGACCTGTAAAATTTCGGGCAAGCCTCAAAGCGAGATCGTTGGCTTCGCTTCCTGAATTAACAAAATAACAAATCTCCAAATCGCCAGGCAGTTTCGCTGTCAGGCGTTCGGCGTAGCTTACGATTGCATCGTGTAGGTACCGAGTATTGGTATTGAGGACAGAAAGTTGCGTTGCAGCCGCTTCAACCACGCGGGGATGGCAATGCCCGACATGACAAACGTTGTTCACACAGTCAAGGTAACCGACCCCATTCGCATCATACAAATATTGTGCTTTTCCCCTGACGATGTGTAAGGGCTCTTCGTAAGAAAGACTTAGCGAAGGATTCAGACAAGCCTGCCTCCGCGCGGCAATTTCTTCTGCCCCGTTCGTTCCATTGGAAAAACATTCCCCGGGAATCTTCAGGATCCAATTGGGATCCAGCAGTAAGCTCTTCCAAACCTCAAGATCGCGAGCCCGAACCACTCCAGGGTAATTGCCTTTCAAACCCAGGTCATGCGTCATGACCTGGAAGTGAAGGTGAGGCGGCCAACCCCCGTTTTCTGTGGCAGACCCGATCGCGGCAAACTCTTCACCTTTTCCAATGGACTGACCCTCACGAATCTCCAGCAACGAAGTGCGGGAAAGGTGTCCATACAGCGTAAAAAAAACATCCCCTTCCTCGGTCTGATGCTGCAGAATAATCGTCGGTCCATAGTCAAACGCAATGTCATTGTCTGCAAAGGAATGCACGGTACCGTCCAGCGGCGATTCAACAGGTGAGCCCGGTGGTACAAACAGATCAATCCCCATGTGAATCGTTCTAGGCTCTGATTCAGATTCATCTGCATCTCGGAACTGCTCTCCTTGGTAGCAGGTTCGGGGTTCAATGTACCGACCAACACCCACGCTTTTCTGACGCTCGGCAAGCTTTGTCCAAAGTTTTTCAGAAGCGTTCGCATCCCGCTCAACCACACTGGGTTCTGA
>JAZABE010000778.1:0-6322 GCA_036137535.1 Planctomycetota bacterium
ATTGGAACCTAGTGCATTGGTCATGCTTACCCGTTGCCGTTCACCGGTGCTGAGGCTGTTGACCTCCCGAATGGGAGTAAGATACCCGACGCCGACTTCGCATAGGTACTGTAGCCTGGACTGAACTTCCTTAAAAAGATGTCGAAATTCGGGATCCATCCGTTTCTGCGGCAATGCATTGAACCAGGAGGCTGTCGATTGGATCGGTTCCGCCAGGATCTCGGAAAACAATTTGCCCTCAAAATGGTACCCCGAAGCGTTTGGGTTGAGTCGTGTGCCTTGACATTGCGGGCATTCGACCCCGCCTCTTAATGAAGCAAACCGTTTGTTGGATTTTTGGATTCCTTCCGGAAATGCGGTTTTTAATAATTCCACTAATCCCGTCTGGATTTCTGTTTTTCGTTCAGGTGATAGTTGGTTGAAAGGGGTGTTGGGTTCGAGGGCATATCGACCTAGGAGTTTGGATTTCAGCGGTTCCATTTCAGGGGATTCCAAAACCGGTACAAGTCCGCCGTTGAGCGAAAGGGAGTCGTCCGGCATTAATCGTTCCGGTAGGAATTCCTCGGTGCTGCCAAGTCCTTGGCATTTGGGGCACGCACCAACCGGTGAATTGTAGGAAAGTTGATTCGGTTCCAAGGGTTGAAAAATCGCCTGGCAATTTGAGCAGTTTAACTGGATGTGAAAACGTTTGGCTTCGTGTGGACGGTCGTCCAGGGTCCGTTTCCTGGATCCCGAGACCGAACAGCGGTTCGATTCCCAAGCGATCAAACAGCTGGTTTCGCCAAATCGGAAAGCCGTTTCAACGGATTCCAAGATTCTTTTTGAATTCCCAGCCGTAACCCGCACACGATCGACTAGGACTTCCAGCTCCGGTGTGTTTTCGGGAAGAGAATCGATTTTTTGAACCCGATCCCCGAGAATGGCTCTTTGAAACCCGTGGGTGATCAGTTGACCGCAATGAGTGATCTCCGCAAGGCTTCGGCTGGACCAGGGAAAACCGATCAAGACGTATTGGTTTTCCAGTTGGTCAATGATCAAGTCGGTAACCGATTCAGGTGTGTCTCCCTGCGCGATTTGATTGCAGTCCGGACAATAGTTCGTTCCAAATCGCGTAAAGACTAGTTGGAAATAATGGAATAACTCGGTCATTGAGCCGACGGTGATTCGTCGGTTGAGAACTTCGTTGGATCGGGTAATCGCAATTGCTGGAGGCACCCCTTCAATTAACTCGGCGTCCGGTTTGTCTGGTGTTTCGATCAGGCCGCGTTCCGTGGTGGAAAAGGTATCGAGATAGCGACGTTGACCTTCTGCAAAAAGGGTGTTGATTGCGACACTGGATTTACCGCTACCACTGGGTCCACAAAATCCAATCAGTTGTTGCTTAGGTATTTTTAAGCTGATTCCCCGTAAATTGTGAACACTTACGTTTTTCAGGGTGATGAATTGGGGCATCGATGGAAACGTCAAATGTAATAAGACGATAAGGGAAACAGTGGTTAATTTAAAACTCTTGCGGGGATTGGAAAAGCGGACGCCGGTCGTTTGTCGACGGGAATTGGCGTTCATTTCGGAGTTTAGTGTGAAAACTCGAAAGCCGCCCCGGGTTTATGAATTCCTTTCCGAAACCGGGTGATTGCGTTAGGATAGATGCTTGGACCCTTTTTTGCGAAGTGATTTTTCTGAAAGCTGATTGCTTCGACCGATCCCCAAACCATTGCCCTTCCTGAAAATCGAGTCACCGTAGAGGCGGAGCCCCGTAACTGTCGGTCACCTCGGTTTAAGCCACCGATGAACGCTAAATTTGATCCGTACTCAGAGTGGCTTGATATTTCTCAGGCGGAACAACCGGCTGATTACTATCGTTTGCTTGGCCTGAAAACGTTTGAACCGGATTCAGAAACAATCCGTGAAAATGCAGATGAAAGAATGGTGAAGGTGCGAAAGCACCAAAATGGGAAGCACTCCAAAAAATGCCAGAGAATTCTCAACGAGTTGGCGGCTGCCAAGGGTTGCCTGCTCAATCAGAAGTTGAGGCGAATCTACGATTTAAAACTGGCAAAAATACTGAAAAGCAAAAAACTTCCCAACCTTGCAGTTCCCACCGAGTTGCTGCCAGAACAATCTATTCCCGAAAACTACGACCCGTTCTTGGGTACGGCCAATGTCGACGAATCTTATGATCCGCTCGAACCCGTTGCCGCGGCCCCAGTTTGGCCTTTTGTGGTTGCCGGTGTCACATTGTTGGCCTTGATCTTGGGAATCGTACTCGTGAACTGGAGCTAGTGACTTTCCTGGGCGTCAATTTGTTTTTGACAGTCGGGCTTGGGTTCCAATTCACAATCGTAAAGTCGGTAGGTTTTTTCGAGGATGGCTCCGGCACGCTCAATGGTTCCCCGAGAGAGTTTGTTGGTTTCAAGAACCCAGGATAATTCGGCTTCTTTCATCCCCCATTCGAGAAACTCTGGGACCAGGCGAGACAGTAATGCCAAGCCGATTCCCCATTTTTGGTATTCCGGGACCACGTTAGTGCTAATGAATCGGAGCTTTTTGATTTTACGTTTATTGGCGAGTAACCGCATGAAACCGAAAGGAAAAAGCTTTCCGTCGATTTTGCGAATGCGGGGGTTATAGTCGAGTAACCCGAATTGGGCACCAATTGGTTTTCCGTCGATCTCGGCAATCGATGTCAGTTCTGGGGCGATGAGGTGTTTTAATTCTTTGGCCGTATGTTCAATTTCGCTTTCCGAGAGGGGGACAAATCCCCAGTTCCCGGGCATGGCTCGGTTGTAGACATCAAGAAAAATTTTGATGTCGCGTCTGAATTCCTTGAGATCGATTGGCCTGATTTTAACTTGAAACCGGGAGATGGTTTCTTCGGCAATAAATGTGAGTTTTTTATCCAGGGTTGCCAGCATGTCGACGTGTCCCCAGAAGGCCAACAAATCATGAGCTTTTTGGTAACCGTTTTCCAGGATTAGTTTTTCGTAGTAGGGCTGATTGTAGGTCATCATAAAGCAGGGAGATTTGTCGAAGGAGTCGATCAGAAGTCCGCACTCGTAGTTCATGGATGGGTTAACTGGCCCTCGGATGGCGGTTGCTCCCTTTTCGCCGAGCCATTGCCGGGCAGCGTCAAAAAGTTGCTTGGCGGCTTCGGAATGGTCTTCGCATTCAAAGAAGCCAAAAAATCCCCGATTCTCATTGTGGTATTGATTGTGGGCTCGATCATGGATTGCCAAGATCCGCCCGATGATTTTGATCCCATCAGTCGCCAAGAAGGCCTGGGATTCTGCCGTTTCATAAAAAGGGTGCTTGGCAAAGCCTGCCAATTGTTTTTGGTTTGTTCTCAGCGGCGGAATCCAGTGTGGATTGGTTTGGTAGATTTTCCAGGGAAAATTCAAAAAGTCGCGTTTTTCACGCCTGGATTCAACTGAAATGACTTGAATCGACATCTGATTAAACCGATAAACCGATAAAGAGGAATTGGATTGTGTTCAGTTTCGGCAGTTGGCCCGCCGGAGGCTGAACGAATTCGTCATAAGAATTTCCAATTCAGGGTTTTTTTTGGAATATTGATTCAAGTTTGTTCTCTGTAGCTATCAAGTGCACCGCAGGGACAGGCACCACGCTGCAATGAAAAATGTTTTGGTTACCGGGGGAACCGGGTTTTTAGGGAATAATGTTGTCCGAGAATTATTGAACGCCGGTTTTAAGGTCAGGGTGGCCATTCGGAGTGCTTCGAGTCGCAAGCCTTTTGTTGGCTTAGCGGTGGACATCATCGAGGTCGATTTCCAGGATCCGGATTCGATTAGAAATGCCGTGAGAAAAATCGACACGGTGATTCATGTTGCCGGGTTGATCTGGTTCGGTTGGGAGAAGCTTGGTGAATGTCGAAAGGTGAATGTCGATGTCACACGGTTGTTGGCTGAAGAGTGTCTTGCTCGACAGGTCCGTTTGGTTCATGTCTCTTCGATCGATGCCCTTCCGGTTGGCGATCGAGGGCAGGTGCTGGACGAGGAATCGACGGGAAATTCAAAGCCTCAGTGCAACTATGTGGTTTCCAAATGCGAAGCCGACCAGGTCTTGAAAAAACTTCGGGGACAGGGTTTGGAGTTGGTGATTGTTCATCCCGGGTTGATGTTTGGCCCCTGGGATTGGAGGCCATCTTCAGGAGAATTGATTCAGGCCTTATCCAGAATGGGTTCTTGGTTTGTTTGCCCCACTGGTGGCACCAGCGTTTGTGATGTGCGGGACGTAGCGCGGGGAATCCTCCGGGCGGCGTCCGCGGAAAAAGCGGGGAGGGACTATATTCTGGCCGGACAGAACCTGTCGTACCGGGAGTTGTGTCATCGGATTGCCAAAAAACTAAATGTTGGGCGTTGTTGGTTAAGAACTGGACCTTTGGTTTACCTTTTGGTATCCGTTGCGGGTAAACTGTCTGGATGGTTCGGCAAAGAACATGTCGTTAACACTGGAACTCTGCAGATGGGGAGGTTGTGGCATCACTATTCCAGCGAAAGAGCTCGAACGGAACTGGCCTACCAGGTGCGAGATATTGACGAAACGCTGGAAGATGCAGTCGACTGGTTAGCTGAACAGAATATGATTCGACAGCCTCAACCCTAAAGGGCTAGTGGGTTTATTTGCCAGTCGGTTTAACCGAGAAATGAAACGGAAGAATGGCTCCAGCGACGGAAAGGAAATAGACTAGATCTGATGAAGTCCTTGTTTTATGCCAAGAAACTGGTTTCGTATCCCTCGGTGAGTTCTCAGACGAACCGAAATGCCAGTCTCTATATAGAAAACAAATTGAAAAAACACGGTTTCGCAACAGAGAGAATTACCTACCTTGATCGAAACAAGGTGCGTAAATTTAATGTCGTCGGCAAAAAAGGCAATGGCTATGGTGGTTTGGCCTACAGTTGTCATTCAGATGTTGTTCCAGCCGAAAAATGGCATTCGAAAAAGAAAGGGCCTTTTCAGCCCGGGATTGCCCGTGACCGTTTGTACGGTCGCGGCAGTTGCGATATGAAAGGTTCGATTGCCTGTATGCTCGAAGCTGTCCAGTCCGTTTCTTGGGATCGAATGAAGGCTCCGGTCTATTTTGTTTGCACAGCGGATGAAGAATGTGGGTTTGCAGGCGCAAAACAAGTTGCTGAAAAAAGTGAGCTCTACCGGGAAATTGTTGATCACCAAACGCCGATGATTATTGGTGAACCCACGTTGCTCGAAGTTGTTTATGCCCACAAGGGGAGTTACTTGATCGAGATTACCAGCAAGGGGCTTTCCGCTCACTCGAGTACAAGAGAAGGGAAGAACGCCAATCTGGCCATGATCCCGGTACTGGAAGAAGCTAAAAAAATTCATGATGAATTTGAAGAGGATTCCAGCTGGCAGAATTCTTTGTTTGATCCTCCCACCCTGAGTTGGAATATCGGGATCAATGACTACAATTCGGCGATTAACATGACACCTGCTCAGAGTGTATGCACCATCTATTTTCGGCCGATGCCGGCGGTGGATTACGAACCCGCTTTGAAGCGTTTAGAGAAGGTGGTGAATCAGCAGGGCCTTGAAATGAAAAAGAACCAATACGGTGATCCGGTCTACACGGACCCGGAAAGCAGTTTTGTAAAAACTGCTTTGGAGTTGAGCCGAAAGCGGAAACCGCGAACGGTGTCTTATGGAACCGATGGAGGGGCCTTTACCGAGGTGAAAAACAAGATCATTTTAGGGCCTGGGAATATCGCGCAGGCTCATACTGAAAATGAGTGGATCGCAATTGAGCAGTTGTCACTAGGGACTCAGATGTATTCGAAATTCCTAAAACGGTTTTGTTGTGAGGAATGAGTTTTGAGCAAAGTCAATATTCGGAAAGCGGAACGAATTGACGTCGACGCGATTCACGCGTTGACGCTTCCCTTTGTGGAGTCCGGACAATTGCTTGAGAGAACTCGGGAGGAAATCGTTTCCCTGATTGGGTGTGGATTTTCGGCGGTTCAAGCGGATGGTACAGTTGTGGGATTTGCGGCAGTCGAGATTTATTCCAAAAAATTGGCCGAAATTCTTTGTTTGGCGGTTTCGAGTGAATTTCAGGGTGAAGGCGTGGGAAAGCAATTAGTGGATCAGTGTGTACTGTTTGCGCAACAAAATGAAGTGGTGGAATTAATGGCGATTTCGGCATCCGGCCATTTTTTAAAAAACTGCGGGTTCAATTACACGTTGCCTGATCAAAAACGAGCCTTGTTTATTAACCCAACCCAACGGCCAACCTAAGTTCATTTTGATCGGTCACGCTTTTTCAGGGAGACGCCATTTGGCGAAG
>JAZABE010000779.1:0-3257 GCA_036137535.1 Planctomycetota bacterium
GATTCGGATTGCAAGATTAACCGAGCCCGACCATCGATCAGGCTGGCATAGACGGTGAGTGTTTTTACGGGGGCTTCGTATTTTCTTTCGCCCGTGTAGAGTTGCCTACCGTTGTGGTGAATCGTCCAGACTGAATGGGCCTTTTGGATTATCAAAGAGAATTCAACTTTCCCGTACTTGAGGGTTTGGAAGTGAACCCGGGATTCAAAGGCCTGATCGGATGAATCAATGTCATCAAAGTTGAGTTCGCAACCAAGGTCATCGCATCGATTTAAAGTCCGGGAGGTTGCCTGGTTATAGCCGTAAAAGTCCTTGACATCTTCGACGGTTCCATTTTTTAGAAGGGATTCGTAATTGGCACGGTGAATGTAATTCACTTTGATGTCTTCAGAGTCCAGGCTGATTGGAAATGAATCGGATTGGGTGGCTTCGATTTCCAGTTGCCGTGAGATGGCATGATCTGAGTCAAAGATCGGGATTCGAGTTTCCAGTTGGACGCGGGCGTTTTTGGCCACGATCCAACCGTTGATATACAAATCACCCTGTCGAAAGCTGACTTGCTCCAACGGGAGTCCGAGGACGCGTTTGACCGAATTTTGGCCGTCTTTTGAATAGGCAATGATGTCCCAGCGAAAGATCCGCGTTGATTCATCAAGTCTGGTTATTTTAACTTTGTCAGCGGGCATTATTTTCGCCTCGGGATTTCGTCGAAAGATCTGTCCACACAGAGGGCAGCAAATGAGTTTCTTTCTGGCAGCAGTTATGGCGTCGTAGGTGAAATTGAATTTGCAGGTTGGGCAGGACGCGGCAAAATGTTGACCTTTGAGGGTGGTTGCCATTGATGATCCATCGACGGTTGCGGCAACTGTGATGGGCGGTAGCGGTGAAGACGGTTTGGTTTTCAGGGAAGAATGATCCTGGTCAGCCGGAGGCTGGGAACAGCCCAGGCACGTCAATGCAATGCAAATTGAAGCCGTGCTGATTGCGTTCAGGACCGGTAGGGCCCGGAGATTGTCTGCTGAGTCGCTTGCGGGTGTCATCGTCAACGGAGATTCGGAGGTTGATGTTGCCCGTTCTCGGGGCAAGGGATTGGGTGCCGTTTGGTTGGTTTCGCCGATTTCCTCTAGAAATCAAAGTCTTATCCGTTAAAAATGTGGTTTTCCGTAAGAACAAGAATACAGGAATGGGCGAAGGACTCTATGAAATCAATTCTAAGTTTAGTTTTTGTTTTCGTCATTGCCGTTTCGGCTTTTTTCCCGGGGAATGGATTGCTTCAATCGGACGACTGGCCACAAATCTTGGGACCGAGCCGTAATGGGGAGTCTCGAGAGAAACTGCTTGCGGCTTGGCCCAAAACCGGTCCACGACAACTGTGGAAAAAAAAGTGTGGGGAGGGATTTGCTGGAGTCGCAGTGAAAAACGACCAGGTCATTCTTTTTCACCGCATCGGGGCCAAGGATATTGTCGAGTGCCTAAGTGCAAAAGACGGAAAATTGATCTGGAAGCAAGAGTTTGAGGCAGTCTACAAGGGAGGGTTTTCCAGCGACCTAGGGCCGCGTTGTGTTCCTGTTATTTATGCGGACAGCGTTTTTCTTTACGGGGCAGGGGGGACTCTAAGACGGTTAAAGTTGCGCAGTGGAGAGCAGCTTTGGTCACGGAATCTTTTTGAGGATTTCAAAGCCAATGAAGGGTATTTCGGCGCGGGGAGCACGCCAGTCGTAACCCGGGATACACTTGTCGTCATGGTTGGTGGTCGCACTGCCGGAATCGTTGGGTTGAATTGGGATGGAGAAACCATATGGAAAACAGAACCGGAAACAGCAAGTTATGCTGCGCCTGTTGAATTGACTTACCGGGGCAGGAAGTCCGTGGCTTGTGTCTCCAAGTTTTCGGTCAAGATTGTCGATCTCGGTTCTGGGAAAGTGGTTTTGTCACAGGATTTTGGCGCAAGAGGCCCAACCGTCAATGCCGCAATGCCGCTGGTATTCGATGGTAAGCTGTTTGTCTCCGCAGCTTATCGGGTGGGCGCGAGGATGATTTCGTTGCCCAGTGGAAAAACGATTTGGGAGAATGACCTGTCCATGTCGAGCCAGTACACCACTTGTGTGATTCATGAAGGCTATTTGATTGGTTGTCACGGCCGGGAGGATTTTGGTAACGGTGCTTTAAGATGTGTCCGTGTGACTGATGGGAAAGTGGTTTGGGAAGAGCCGGGTTCAGGAATCTGTCATGTGATCAAGGCGGGTGACAAGGCGTTGGTTTGGACCATTGATGGTGCGTTGAAATTGATCAAGATTCAGCCCAGCCGGTACGAGCTTCTTGCCGAAGCCAGGATTTTCACCAAGAACAGCAAGTCCCTGCCGGCTTTGTCAAATGGTCGACTTTTTGTAAAATCAAACGGAGATGAGGGGGCTGGTGAGCTGACTTGCTTGCAGGTTGGCCAGTAACTTGGGATTTTGTCTGGACTCAGATTGTCTCCAGCTCTATGTTTGATTCTGGAGGCGGTTAATTGTGGGTGTGTTTGCATCCATCGCGTGATTTCATGCGAATTGTCAATTACAATCGTTTGAATCAGGATTTTGTTTCGATTGCCTGGTGGTAACCGGAAATCGAAGATTTTGTGCAGTAAACGAGTTAAGGGGAAGCCATGACAGGCGATGTCTCGGGTCTTCAGAAACGGGGTTGGGGTGAAACGCTTAGGCGAGATCCGTGGTGGATTTTTCCAGCTTTTGTTTTTGCGATGCTGACTTCGTTTATTGTGTATGCCACGTGGGCCGCATTTCAAAACGAGCATTTTTTCCATGGTAATTATCTTTCGCCGTTTTATTCCCCCGTCATTTGGGGAGAGGGGCATCATTCTTGGTTTGGCCCCAAGCCGGGTTGGTGGCCGGGGCTGATTCCATTTTCACCAGCGCTGTTAATCCTTCCCTTCCCGGCCGGTTTTCGAATGACGTGCTACTATTATCGGGGAGCCTATTACAAAGCTTTCTGGGCAGACCCACCTTCCTGTGCGGTGGGTGAACCTCGTAATAACTATCTGGGTGAGCGGTATTTGCCATTGGTACTTCAAAACGTCCACCGGTATTTTTTGTATTTCGCGTTGTTGTTTATTTGTTTGCTTGCCTATGATGCCTTTCAAGCATTCTTTTTTGATGACGACGGTGATCATGAATTTACAAATTTCGGGGTTGGTGTGGGAACGCTGGTCTTGTGTATGAATGTTGTGCTTCTGGGAGGTTACACGACAGGCTGTCACT
>JAZABE010000780.1:0-2593 GCA_036137535.1 Planctomycetota bacterium
GAGATGGCAGCCATTGAAGGTCAGTGATGTGCCTGGTTGTTCCATTGCTTTTTGCGTTCCGGAAAAAACGTCGACAAACCCAACCCCCTGGTTTTGGCTCACCGAGCGAATCGCCTCGCTGTATTGCTTGATCCTTTTATTGTTGAGATCAGCGGCATTGATTCCGCGAATGTTTTCATTGGCGATTGGGGAAATCAGAACAATCCTGGGTGCCGTGTGACCGTTAAACGATTTGCCTTTTAGATTGCTTGTCAACTGGGAGAGATGTTGGCGGAAGGTTTCCAATCCGCCCTCACCTTGAAATGATTCGTTAAAGCCAAATGCGGCAATAATCACGTCAATTTTTTCATGGGTAAGATGTTGTTCTAAGTCAGCAAAATTGGCTGGTCGGGGTTGAAGGTCGGGAGTGTCCGCCGACCAGGCAAGGTGCCTGATGATGAGCTGGTGCTTGGGGTAACGCTGGTGAAGAAGTGATTCCAGGAAACCGAAATGTTGAGAGCGGTCCAGTAGCGTATTACCAATCAGAGCGATGCGGTTGCCCGGTTGAAGCTCCAAGGGTAGACGAGTTTCGACTACCGGAACTTTGCGAGGCCTGGGGGCCGTGTTGCCATAAATGCCGTATTTTTTGAAATCGTCTTGCGGCAGAACGTTCGGCTCGACCGTGGGTTTTGTTTTTTGAGCGAGGCAGGTAATCGGCATTGAAGTTGCGAACATTAAAAACGCAAAAAACAATATGGCAACGTAAGAACGGTTCATAAAGGGTTTCCCGTGAAGTCATTGCAAGGCAAAACGAATGGCCATTTTAATGGAAGTTAGGCTGTTCCTGACCCAATGAATCGCCAGGGTATGGAAAAAAAACGAATCTTTTAGGGAGGTGAAAGATTTCGGCCTGTCACCGCATCGGGTTGGCAGGATGTTTCAGGCTTCATCGGTTTTTGCAGTTGAACAGTATTGAACGTTGATTTTTTGGGGTTTAATTATCAAGCTGGTTGTTGTTGGTTTTCGGCTGCATCAATTAAGATAGGGGGAGACTTTTCCAATCGTTTTTTCTAGGGTCCCGATGCCACCCCGTTCCCCGAATCCTAACCGCCGGCTCCGGCTGGAATCACTTGAAGAGCGGTTGCCCTTGGCTGCCGACTTTGATTCCAGTGCTCCGGCTATTTTGCAGCTGTTTGAAAGCAGTTACGCCAACGCCGAAGACCGAGCCGGCGATATTTTCCTGGCCGGTTACGGGGGTGTATGGATGCCGCCTACCGGGCGGGCGGACTCGGGTAACCAATCGGTTGGTTACGACGTTTTTGACCGGTTTGATCTCGGCTCGCCGGAAAACCCCACACTTTACGGGACCGAGACCGGCTTGAAAGCGGTCGTGGAAGAGTTGCACCAGGCGGGCCAGGCGGTTTATGTCGACTTTGTCCTCAACCATAACGGGTTTCGAGATGCCAGCACTGATGGTTTTGTGGAAGAGGGAGGCTACCCAGGATTTGCAGTGACCTTGAACCCCGGCAACAACGACCAGGGAATTGACGACATTGACGGTGATTTTCACAGTGCCTTTGACAGCGGTGACCTTGATGGCAGGCTGGCCGGCTTGATCGATATTGACCAGGGAAAGAACTACCAGTTTGTTCGGCACCCGGTCGACGCGGATGATGGGCGCAACCTCCCCGGGGGAACCCGATACAACCGGGCCGATCCCGGTAATGCTCGTTTTTACCCGGACCGGGACCTCGACCCGATCAGGGTTTACGATCCGATAACTGGGGAAACCGACATCGCTATCTACCCCTTTAACCTGGACGATCCATTGGCCGGGGATGCCGGGCCGGAAAACGCACTGGGCCTGATGATGAGAAATGCGCAGTGGTTGGTGCAAACGATTGGCGTGGACGGTTTTCGCCTGGATGCCGTGAAACACTTTGAGACGTTTGTGTTGGAGTTCTTTGACCGGGGTGTGTATCGGTCCCAGTTGGAGACCAACCTCGATGGCAGCCAACGAAATGTTTTTTCGTTTTCGGAAGTGTTTGACGGTGACAAAGGTTATCAGCAATCCAAGATCCGCAAGGACATCGACCCCGATGATCCAGGTCGGATTGGGGGCAACCGGGACGTGCTGGACTTTCCCCTGTTTTTTGCCATGCGGGATCATCTTACCGGGAACGGTTTTGACAATGATTGGCGAAACATCAAGAACGCCAGCCAGGACGTACAGGATGATGGCTTTGCCAATAACGGCAGCCAGGGCGTAGCCTTTGTGAACAACCACGACGAACATGGTGCGTTCCTGGACAACGTGGCGCATGCGTATGTACTGATGCGACCCGGGAATGCAGCCGTTTATTTCAACGCCGAAGAATATGGACAGGAACGTGATTTTCCCAAAGATGGCCGAGGCGATGCTATGGGAGGACTATACGGCGAGGCAATCACTCGTCTGGTGAACATTCGTAATTCCCATGGCCGGGGAGATTACATTGACCGAACCCCGGGTGCGGACGAGAAAGAGATGCTCATCTTTGAGCGGAATGCCTCATCGCTGACAGTACTGAGTAACCGGATGGATTCCGGTTTTGACAGCCGGACGATCCAGACC
>JAZABE010000781.1:0-4898 GCA_036137535.1 Planctomycetota bacterium
CACCCAGAATGAAAGCAAACAATATTATGCTCGCATTGTGGATCCAGATTTGGCGGTCGATGGGAAAGTCACAGTTCGTGTCGTAGATACGGGTCGGCAGGATGATGATGAGCTGGCGACGGTTACGGTTGACCGGATTTTCTTCCTGGCCCGCCGCCTGACCAACATGGACGAAGCGGTCAATGTGCTGGTGTTTGACCCGGAAGGCGCCGAGGGGGGCGGCAACAAGGCCCAGTTCCGATTCCAGTTGGCGGATCGAAATCGGCTCGACCATGACGTCGAGGTCTTCTATGAATTGAGTGGGACTTCCGAAAACTCGGATTACCGCGAGGTGTTGCGGGGGACCAAGACCATCAAGGCAGGCAACCTGATGACACGGATTTTTGTCACGCCTAAATCGGACACCCAATTTGAAGGTGCGGAATCGGTAACGGTGCGGATTCTTGAAAGTGAAGAATATCGTTTGACCGGTGACCCGGAGGCGACGGTGATGATTCATGATGAAGATCTGGTGACCTTGGAAGCTTATGGTGAAGTCACCAACTACGGCAGCCACAGCCCCAATTACCAGGAAACGTATTACCAGGATGATCTCTGGGAGGCGGTGACCGAAGAAATCTATGCGGGTGGGAATCGAACCCGGATGGACCATCGTTGGAAGTTTGACTTGACGGGTGAATCAGAAGTCGTGCTCAAAGGCCGTTTTCAAATCACGAGTGAATCGGACCAGGATGACTTCCAGGTGGTTTACTCCACCGATGGAACGTCCTGGAAATCATTGGGGCGGATTACTCCGGATGCCGGGGTGATTGATCTTGAAAAAGCAATCACCCTTCCGGGTGATGTCGGTGAAGTCTGGGTGCGGATGTTTGATCGATATCGTCGCAATGGCGACACCACACCAACGACCGTTGCTATTGATCACCTTTGTTTCCAGCGGGTGGAATCCTCGGCCATGCCTCCTGTGATGTTCTTCCCCTCGGCTCCCCAGATGATGCTGGGTGCTGCACAAGCCAGACGGCCGGTTGATGAAAACCTCTTCTCGCTGCTGGGCCAAGGTGACGATGATCTACGGGAACTGCTAGAGGATCAGGATTCCAGCGAGTTGGAAGCATTCTACCGCCAGTGGCAGGCTGAAGATCAGGGCTCTATCGAATTTTTGGATTGGTTAGAAGAGCAATTCCAGATCAAAGTTTAGCCCGAGGCTCAGGTTTTAGTTTTCAGTGGTTGAAATTCAATTTGATTTTGCTGTGAAAGCCACGAAGGTTGCATTACACTTACGGCTATGAAATGTGCACGCTGTAGCCAAATGATGAAACGGGAAAAAGTTGACGGTGCCAAGATTTTCCGTTGCTTGGACTGCGGTGGCCTGCTGATTGCCAAGGATAGTCTTTTGTTGCTTTGTGCGCGGCTGGAGCGGTCAGATCGTGAATTACTCGAGGCTTGGCGTCAGGCTCATCCGATCGATACGAGCGACCTCGTTCGATGCCCAAAGTGTCGATGGAAGATGGAAAGAAGAGCCATTAATCATGAAATTGCTATTCCTCAAGATTATTGTCGCAAATGTGAACTGATCTGGTGTGACCCTGGTGAACTGGAAATGCATCAACTTGCTTGGCGTTTGTCTGAAAAAGGCAAGGAAGCGATCCGCCTCAAGGATTTGCATCGCCAAATGACTGACGAGGAAAAGGAGATATTGGCAGAACGGATTCGGTCTTTGCCTGACTTTGTATTGTCTGATCAAGCCTACGCGTGGCAGAGGCGACGAGATGGCCTTGGGGCCATTGATCAACTTTGGGACGACTATTTTGCACAATGACTGGCTGTTTGTTGAGTGGTTTTCAGAAAAGATGAATTTGCCTGGCTTCTTCGGCCGATGTAAGATAAACGTGTGTTTTGAGCTGCGAGAGCTAGGCAAACGAATTCAAGTATTCCCGGAGGGAATAAATGACTATCAAAAAAATGATCGCAATTTTGGCGTTGGCCTCAACGAGTTTGTGGATTGGGTGTGATGATCCCGGGTCAGGCTGAAGCCCCTGAGGTTCGCCCAAGACTTCGGTCGAAGTCACCAAATAGCGTTAGCCCATGAGATTTGACTCTGGAAACCCAGCAGTGGGTGATGGCTGCAGTTCGGGTAAATGATAGATCCCAGGGTTTAATCTTCGCCTCAGTCTCTAATAATAGGGGGTATTCTGTTCTTCCCTTGAGGCGCAAGTTGTCATGAAAATTGTTTTGAAAATGCTCGCGGTCAGCATGGTGGTCGTTCCGTTCTTCCAGTTGCCGGTGAGTGGGAGTGCCCAATTGCTTTCGGAGGAACCAGCCCAACAGCGGCTCAACGTGGTGCTGGTCTTGGTCGATGATTTGGGGTGGATGGATTTAGGGTGTCAAGGAAGCGACTTATTTGAAACGCCTCACTTGGATCGTCTGGCGGAACAGGGTATGCGGTTGACCAACGGTTACGCTGCTTGTGCCGTGTGTTCCCCGACCCGGGCTGCCGTTCAGACCGGCAGGTATCCCGGTCGGCTTTTTGTTACGGACTGGATCCGATCCCGGTTTCAAGGGGGAAGAATTCCAGCGGACAAAATCAATCCTTGCCTGGCACCCATTGAACAATGGCGAGGAAAAAAAGTGCTTTGCCCTCCCAACGCACTTTGGATGGAGAGCAGCGAAACAACGATTGCGGAAGTTCTCAAAAGCCAAGGTTATCAAACCTGTTATATCGGTAAATGGCATCTGGGCACCGATGATTGGTATCCTCAGAAGCAGGGGTTTGACTTTAATTTTGGGGGATGTGATTACGGTCAACCGCCGAGCTACTTTGATCCGTTTAACCAACCCAAAGGCCGACACGAAATGCTGCGGGCAGGGATTCCCGGGTTGCCCGGTCGGCAGCCAGGGGAATATCTCAGCGATCGAGAAGCCGATGAAGCGGTGGGGTTTATCGAGCGTCACAAAGATCAACCGTTTTTTTTGCAGCTTGCAAATTACGCAGTACATACCCCCATTCAGGCAAAAGCAGGAGTTACTCAGAAATACCAAGACAAGATCAAGAATTCAAAAGTGCCGCTGAAACAAAAGAACGCAAAATACGCCGCGATGGTCGAAAGCGTTGACGATGCTTTTGGGCGAATCCAGGCGACTCTCGAAAAGTTTAAACTGGAAGAGAGGACCTTGGTGATTTTTACTTCGGACAACGGGGGCTTAAAAGGACCGACTAATAATGCCCCCCTGAGATCGGGAAAAGGTTATGCCTACGAAGGCGGGATTCGGGTCCCTTTTTTGGTCAAGTGGCCGGGTGTGACGTCGGCCGGTTCCGTTGACGATACTCCGGTGACCAGCATTGATCTTTTTCCCACGATTTTGGCGGCAGCCGGTGCCCCGTTGCCGGAAGACCGGGAGATTGATGGCATGAATCTCCGACCGTTGCTCAGCGGCACGGGGGAGATCAACCGAGAGGCAATCTTTTGGCACTTCCCCCATTATCGCCACGCTCCGGGACCCTATAGTATCATTCGAAAGGGTTCGTGGAAGTTAATCAAATGGTATGAAGGACCCCGCGCTCTTTTCAATCTGGAGATGGACCTCGGAGAAAAAAACAACTTGGCAGAGGCGCAGCCTGGAAAAGTTAAGGCATTGGAGCAAGAGCTGATGGCTCACCTGAAAGCCATTGGCGCCAAGATTCCGGTACCCAAGTCCGATGCCGTACCGGTTCCATAAAGATTGGGATTTAGATGAGAAAAGTAAGTGATGTCCATTGGTGCGTGATCCTGCTGATCCTGCTCAACGTTATTTCTCCAGGGTTTTCCTCAGGTCAAAAGAGAGCCAAGGCTGATGTTGTCGATGTTTCCTCGTTCAAAAAACAAATCGGTTTTTTCTCGTTTGATTGGGACCCCGGGCAAGGCCGTCTGTGGCTCCGATTCAAAGAATTTCAAAAACCTTTTTTGTATGTGACTTCGTTGGCCAGTGGGCTGGGTTCTAACCCAGTCGGGCTCGACCGGGGACAACTTGGAGCAACCCGAGTGGTTCAGTTTCGACGGGTGGGTGCCAGGGTTTTTCTGGAACAGCTGAATTTGAAATACCGGGCCAGTTCCCAAAATCGAATGGAAAAAATCGCGGTGCAGGATTCGTTTGCCAGTTCCATTCTTTGGGCGGCCGACTTGCAACAATCCTCGGACGGCTCCCCGATGGTTGATTTGACGAGTTTAGTGGTTCGAGATGCGCATGATTGTGTCGGAAAGCTGTCTGCGAATGGCCAGGGTAATTACAGTTTCAGCAAGGAACGCTCCTTTGTGCACCTTCCTCGAACCAAGGCGTTTCCGAAGAATTGTGAGTTTGAGGCGGCGATTACGCTTTCATCGTCCAAGCCGGGGGCCCTGGCGGAAAGAACCGCTGCAACTGGAAAAGCGATTACGTTGCGACAGCATCATTCGTTTATTGAGTTGCCGGATGCGGGATTTAAACCGCGTCCGTTCGATCCCCGCAGTGGGTGTTTTTCAGTCGGGTTTGCTGACTATTCGGTCCCGATTGGCGTTAATATTGAAAAGAAATTCGTCACTCGGCATCGGCTCATCAAAAAAGATCCCGAGGCTGAAAAGAGTCAACCCGTAAAGCCGATCGTCTACTACGTTGATCCCGGGGTGCCTTCCCCGGTCCGGGAAGCGTTGCTGGATGGCGCAAGATGGTGGAATGAAGCTTTTGAGGCAGCCGGGTTTGTGGATGCTTTTGAGGTCAAGATTCTTCCGGGAGGCGTTGACCCGATGGATATCCGGTACAACGTTATTCAGTGGGTTCACCGCGCCACCCGGGGTTGGTCGTATGGTCAATCGGTGGTCGACCCTCGCACGGGTGAAATTATCAAGGGCCATGTTCTCTTGGGATCGCTTCGGGTGAGGCAGGAC
>JAZABE010000782.1:0-1489 GCA_036137535.1 Planctomycetota bacterium
GAGGCGGATGTGATTGCCCAGAAGAGTCTCGTTGCTCTTAAGCTCGTTCAAGTTGAAGAAGCAAAAGTAGATTTCCAGAAAGCGGTGATCACCGCGCCATCTAAGGGCGTGATTATCTCGGACAATGTTCAAAAAGACGATTTTGTGCAACCGGGGACATCTCTTCTTGTCTTTGAAGACACCTCGGCAGTTGAAGTCCGATGTGATTTGCGATCCGATCAACTCCAGGCCATTCTGGAAACTAAGGATCTCCGTTCCCAAGAAGGAAGTCGTTTCAGCCTTCCGCCGTTGGAGGCTGAAATTTGCTATGAGAGTAACGATAAGCTTTATCATTGGAGTGGTAGGCTGGATCGATACGACGGTTTAGGTTTGGATGAAAGAACTCGAACGGCGCCTTGTCGAATTCGGGTTGATCATACCCTCTCAAACAACGGACAACGCACCTTGGTCCGCGGGATGTATGTTTCAATTGAATTGAACCTTGGAAAGAAGCAAGGTTTGCTGGCGTTGCCGTCTGAAGCCGTGCATGCAGGCAATGTGGTTTGGATTCTTGAGTCCGGCAAACTCAGAAAACAGAAGGTCAATATCCTGAATCGGGTGCGACGTGCCAGTGAGGGCGAGATGGTGATTGTAAAAGCGAAATCGGGTGACCTTGATTCAGGAGACCGGATTATTGTCTCTCCGATCCCGCAGCCCGTTGATGGGATGGACCTGAGGGCATCCGGTTCAGATTCCGGAGATCTTTCACAATTGGATTTCAGTGATCAAAGAGAGACCGTGAACCGGCCGTCCAAGCTCCTAGGACCGGCAGGTGCCACTTGGTGTGTTTATCAGGGGTTGGTTTAAATGAGATCATTAATTCAATGGGCGATCCGGAATTCCCCGGCGATGAATACGTTAATGATTTCGTCGTTAGTGGTGGGCTTAGTGTCTTTGGTGATTATGCGACGCGAAGTTTTTCCGGAATTTGAGTTGGAAATTGTTGCAGTGACTGTTCCTTACCCGGGGGCGAGTCCCGAGGATATCGAAGAAGGGATTTGTCAGAAAATTGAAGAGAAGTTATCGGCCCTCAATGGCCTCAAGAAAATGACTTCGGTCGCGCGTGAAGGGGCAGGGTACGTCATAAGTGAGCTCAATGCCAATGTCAAAGACGTTCAAAAAGTTCTGAACGAAGTCAAAACGGAAATCGAGCAAATTACCGAATTCCCGGATTTTGCCGAAGAGCCGGATGTGCAGCAGATTACTTTCAGGACTCCAGCAATCAAACTCGGTATCATCGGTCCTCCAGCCGGGAACCGGGACCCCCTGTTGGTTGAACAGGAACTTAGGGAAATCGCCGAGCAAGTTCGGATCGAGTTGTTGCAGTTGCCACCACCCGTCTCGGATTCAGCCGTCCGGAAGCTTTTAGCATTGTTTTCAGCGTCTTCAGGGAAGCGGACGGCGTTGTCTTCGGTTTCGATCATTGCCGAAAAAGACTATCAAATCGATG
>JAZABE010000783.1:0-17455 GCA_036137535.1 Planctomycetota bacterium
ATTAAGGTCACCAAAATAAATTGCATCGGCAGGACAGGTATTGGCACAGGCAGGTTCCATACCTTCATCAACCCGGTGGTAGCAATTGTGGCATTTCACGGCTTGGTTGGCGACGGGGTCGATGTAGATAGCGCCATAGGGGCAAACTTCTACGCAGGTTGCGTGACCGCAGCAGGTGTTGTAATCAATGACCACGCTTCCACCTGTTCCCTTGTGCAATGCCCCGCAAGGGCAGGCTTTGATGCAGGGCGCATCTTCGCAATGTTGACAGGCCATGGGCATGAACAAGCGTGAGACCTTGGGGTAGTCGCCGACATCTTTATAGAAAGTCTGTCGAATATAATTTCCCAGGGGTACGTCGTTTTCAGCTTTACAGCTGACCTCGCAGCCATGGCAACCGAAACAACGACGGGTATCAACAAACCATCCGTAACGCTTGCCATCGTCAGGTGGATCCATCCGTTCTTTCCAGTTTTCTTCCGGCTGAAACAACGGATGGTCATCAACTGTTTCGGCATTGGCGGACTCCCGGGCGTAAACTTCCGATTTCGATCCCAGAACAACGAGGGCCGCGGAAGACTTTTTGAGGAACGATCTTCGTGAATTTTCCTCAGCGGAACCCGATTTCGCCTGAGAGTCGGCTTTAGCGGGGAGGGGGCTTTCCAGCGTTTGCTTTGGAGTGCTTGGTGTTTGTTTTGAATTTTTGTCTGGCATAATTTGTAGCTAGAACTCAGCGAATCTTTGGTCGAAAATGTTCAGCAGGGCGGTCCAATGAACTTACGGCGGTTATCGGTTATTTGCTGATCGGAGTTAAGTCTCTGTTTGCTGGGGTTGGTTAATAGTAGATTCAGCAATAATTCTGGTTCCGGAAAAGGAAGTTGTAAATGTTTATTGTGAACAAGTCTAGCGAGACTACTTGGCGGAGTCATCGTAGAGAGGCAGTAATCGCCATTTGACTTCGAGTGTCAGTAGATTCAGGGTGGTGACATAAAGCCGGCCTGAAAAATAGCCCCATCGATCGGGAACGGGGTGGCGAGGGTCCCAGCTGCCCTGCATTGGTCCTGTTTTTTGTTGGGATTCGATTAGCAACGGGTAAAGTGATTTTTGATACCAAGTATCCCAGTCCTCGCCTCCCACATGCTTGAGGACTTGGGTTGCATAGTACCAATAGTAAGTATTTCGGGCTTCGATAGTAGTTTCGGACGGCATGGTCTTGAGCAACTCTTTGGCTCCGGCGACCATTCGTTCATCGGTGCGGTTCCACCCGGAGTAGAGTCGCAAGAGCAGCCCAACTGCCGTCATGCAGGTTGTCGGGGTTTTTCCTTTGACTTCTCGATCTGGATACTGGTCGGTGTTTTTTGCTTTGGGGTTGTAGCTGAATTGGTGCTCAGCTTTTCGTGAGGACGCGAATCCCAGCCATCGCTGGACTAGTTTCAGTGTTTTTGAATCTACGCTGAGCCCCGCAAGTTTACCGCTTTTGAGTGCCATGACCATCCAGCCAGTGACCGAAGTGTCTGATTCACTGCCGGGAATGTACCGCCAGCCTCCAAGTGTTTTGTCCTGACTTTTTGCGATGTAGTTCAAGGCTTTTTGTGCGGCCTCCTTAACCTCGGGGTCGTTTGTCATGCCGTAGGCTTCACAAAGTGCAATTGCGGCAATCCCGTGACTGTAGAGTCGGCAAACGTCGTTAGAGTTTGGGTTGGTGTCAACGTAAAGACAGCCATCTTCTTGTTGGTTACTAATCAACCATTGAATGCCCTGATTCACGCTGTCCGCATATTTGTATTCTTTGTGGTTATAGCCAGCACCTTGAAATGCCAATAATGCCAAGCCGGTTGCTGCGGTCGGAGTTTCATAGGCGATCGCAGCGGCTTCATCCTCAGGAACCCCCTCCACACTCAGGCTCCAGTTTCCAGGGGCCCGCTGCTGTGCTGCCAGCCAAGAGAGGCCTAGCTCAATGGAGGGTTCTGTAGAAGGACCACTGGCACCGGGTTTTCCTTGGTCTCGTCCTTTAAATGCTCCCTTGGAGAAGATCGCAGTGGTATTGATCTTAGGCTGGCCAGCGGCATCTTTCCGCTGAAAGCGGGTGTCGACCTTTAGTTCGATAGAGTTGGAATCAAGTCGCGCTCGACGGGAATTGATTCCCGTATCCGCTTCGATCTGGCTTCCGAGCCCACCGGGCCCCTCGTTCACGTCCAGGTCGACCATCTGTCCCCCTGTTTGTTCGCGGCGTTTGACCCCGGCGCTACCCGAGCCGGCCAGGCCCGCCAGCTGGGTTGCATCCAATCCGGTGGTTGGCTTGTCCGCGGCCCCGCTGTTACTGGACAACTTGACGGTGGAGTTGGTTTTAGGCCCTGCCAATCCACCCTGCCTGCGATTAGAAGCGAGTTGCCTGCCGGTTGAACCGATGTCTTCACCGGATCCTGCATCGTCGCTGGGAGCTTGTCGTGAAAGGGAGCCACCGTCAAGACTGTGAGCGGATTTTTCCGATCCTCGGGCCAAAAGTTCTTCTGTGTTCATGGCTCCCGTTCCGAGGTCGTTGTTTGTAGTCCGGTTCTCAATCGTAGTGTCGTTCCCTCCGGCCAGCCGGGTGCCCGCAGCGGCATCGATTCCTTTTGAGCCTTCTTCACGCGATGAATAATCACGCCCTGAAAAAGTGACTTTGGTGTTGGTGTTACCACCGGTAAGTTGTGGCCGGATTCTATTTAAGCTCAAGTTTTGGTTGGGCTCACCGCCACCCGGTTGCAGCTCGTTTTCTGCGGTCTCGCTGGGGGCTGTTCTGGCAAGGGTTGCCGCTGCTTGGGTGGGAGCGGAACTGGAGACCTGGGTGGGACCGGAAGTCGCGGCTGATGTTGGACCGGCGAGTGTGTCCTGCCGATCGCCAGCTACCGTTCTTGCCAAGGACGTAGAATTGGGGTCAGGATTATTTTCAGAAGGCTTGCCTCCGCCCAGTTCAGCGGGAGCCTGGGAGACGTCTGCCTTGACGTTTGCGGCAAGGGAATTGTTTGCAGTTTCTCCTGACCGAGAGCGTTCAGAGGTAGCGGTTTGAATTTCTTGATCAATGTCCGGCTGCCCTCCTCCAGAGGCCCTGCTTTGTCCTGATTCTGAAACAAGTTTGGTGGCTCCGGTGTCAATTGTTGAAGACCCCTGAGCTGCGTTGACCTGACCGTTGCGAGCATTCGAGGCTGCGGTGATTTTCGAAGCACTCGATTGGGCATTCAGTTGCGCAGGATTGGCGGAACCCGCCAACTTGGCAATCGGTGAATTTTCGACTTTCATTTCAGCACTGGGCGAACTTCGATCAGCTCGACTTCGGCGAACCTGAGCGGACTGAATTGGGCGAAATGCGGTGTCTTCGGGGGTGGTTTGTGTCGAATTTTTTCGAACGGCCGAGTCGGAGGCGATGAGGGAAGGCTTCGGTGAGGTCGGTGCATCGGACAAAAGATTGGTCGATTGGCCGATCCCAGTCGTACCGTTTGTGGAGCGACGAAGCGTCGTGGTTTTCGGCTGCCCCTCGCTTTTAGCAACCTGAGATTGGCTGGTGCTTTTCGATGGGGATTCAACCGTCGTTGCGGAGGCGATTTTGGGCGAGGTGTTGTTGGATCTTCTGGGCAGGGGATCTGGATTGGCGTTTGGCGTGACGCTGGGCAATGTTTCATTAGGCCGTCGACTTGCCTTGGTTGCGGCTTGAGTGACGGCGCTTAGCTGCTGGTTGGGTGCTTGAATCTGAACTTGGGATGGCTGTTCTGAAACGTTGGTGCTCCTTGAAACCGTCGTGTTGGATGTCCGAGGGTTGAGTTGTGTCGATGTTTTAGGAGCTTGAACGACGCGTCGAGGCGATTCCATCACGGTCGTGCTTGGCACTTGGGTTGGCTGAGCGGAACGACTACGTGATGAGGGTGCTTGCGCTATTTTTGGATTAGGTTGCAGATTGGGTTTCCGCGAAGCCAGCGGTTCTTTGACGGCTTGCCGTTGAGCATTGCTTTGGCTGGGAGCTTGCTGGGTGGGTTGATCGGTTTGTCGGTTGCGGCTCGTTCTGGCAACCTTCGTTTCAACTGGTTTCAAGGTGGGTTTGGAAGTTGGTGCCGGATTGGCCACGGGTTGACTTGATTTTGTGGCTTGGGCTGCGACTGGATTTTGTGCCGGGGCGATTGTACTTCTTCGCAGTTGCAAGTTGATTTTCTGGCTTTGGGTTTTCGGTTGGTCAATCTCGGTTTTCCGGCGGTTAAATGATGGCCGGCTGGCCGTAGAGCTTTTTTGAGTCGACACATCGACGCTGGCTTCTTTGTTTAAACTGTTGCTAGAGGCCTGCCTTTTTTGCTGTTCTGTGTTTTTTGCCGTTAATGTTGCGGGTTGATTCTCTTTGCGATCAGGATTGCGTTGGGCAGAGTTTCTTTGGGATTGACTGACCTGGGTTCCTGATTTGGGCTGGGTTTTGAGGTTGGATCGAGTCAGCTTGGACAGCGTTGGGCTTTGTTTGGGGACCGTTTGCTGTGTCTGCCGTTTTTGGTTTTGATTTTGAGGCGCCTGCCGCTGAGATTGGTCAACAGGAGTTGGTTTTTTTTGGGGTTGGTTTTGAATCTCCCGTTCTGTTTTCTTTTGCTCGACTTCTTTTTCCACGGGCTTAGGAAGAACCTTGGCCTGAGATTGTTGCCATTGGTGTGTTTCAAAGGCGATCGGCACAACGGCTGGTTTTTTTTTCATTTGGCGTTGTTCGGTGCTTGGGTCGACGACGGCCTCGTTGTCTCCAAATAAATGCCAATGATGGGCGCTCAACAACATTCCCAAGTGCACGATCAAGCTGACGATTAAGGCCAGTTGTGTTGAGCGTTTGAGCCGGCGGTCGTCGACAAAATGCAGCGAGATGGTGGTCGAAAAGATTAGCACCGGAATAGCAAGCAAGCTAAACCAGAGCCAAATGCCCGACAGCAATGTCAAAACAGTTCCCATCAGGAATCCAAACAGGATGGCGATGGCGATCAGGATTGGCCAATATTGCGAATCAAAACCAGTGGGCGCTGGCTTTTCGACAGAGCGTAGGATTCGCCGGATTTTTGCCATGGGATTTGTAAAAAAAATAATGGCCTTGTTGCATTACCGCTTGGTACGAAGCTTGGGCCTACAAGGGGTCATTGAGTGTCGGTTGCGGTGGTGCAAGGAATTTCCAGTCGTTTGCAAATATCCCAGATAACCACTAAGTGTTTGTTTCTGGCTTCTTTGTCGCCTCTAACGACCACCGATGTTTGTATTGGATTGTTGACTCGAGCAGTGTTGAGCTTTGACTCCAGTTGATCGCCGGTTAGAGATTCGCCTTCCAAAAAATAACGGCCTTCCTCGGTGACTGTGACAAACAGCGTGTTCTGTTCGGTTGTTAGGGGAACGGCTTCGCTGGAGTCAGGAAGTGAGATTTCAAGCTCCCGTTCGACAGGTGACATCTGGCTCATCTGCTCGTCATCGGCGAAGCGGGACGTTACCAAAAAAAAGATCAATAACAGAAAAACGACGTCGATCAGCGGAGTCATGCTGATCACGGAGGCTGCACTCGGTCTTCTAAGCTGAATTGGCATTGTTAATATTCGTTATGACCTGACCTTGGGAGGCGACTCAATCCCGGCATCTAGTTTTGATTGAGAAGCAGATTTTTTGTCGCCGGGTTTCTGGAGAGAGGGAGATCCCTGAGGCGCCTGCACGGGATCGATAAATCGAATTTGACCTTCGAACCGTTCAATTTGTGGGATCAGGTTTAACATCATTTCATCAATTCGATGAAACAGTTTTTCGATTTGGCTTTCCAGGGTTTTGTACATCACCAACGCAGGAATAGCGATCATCAAACCGCAGATGGTTGTGATTAAAGCGGTGTAGATTCCTGAGGCGAGTGCTTCGGCCTTGTTTTGGCCGGCTGAGAGCTGGGTCATTTCATAGAAAGCCTGGGTGACGCCCCAGACCGTCCCCAGCAGCCCGATCAGTGGGGCAATCGCTGCCGAAAGCTCGAGCCATCGAATGGGACGTTGCAGTCGGTCTGCTTCTCGTTGAGACGCTTCGTTGACAGTGCTTTGAACCTCTGAGACCGGTCGTCCCACCTTGATCAGCATGGCTTGGACAATGGTGGAAGTTACCGAAGGATGGGCTTGGCAAATGCGATAGGCATTCCGTGGATCAAACCCTTCGCTTTGGGTCGAAAGTTTTCCCAGGGCGAGCACGAGCTCTGGGGGAATGGTTTTCTCTGCTCGCAGCGAAATGAATCTTTCCACGGTGATGACTAGCATCAATACGGACAGACCAACCAGGGGAACCATAAACAGGCCCCCTTTTGACAATAGCGACAGCAGGCTTATGCCTTTGGCGTCGGTGTCAGAGCCGGCTTCCGCTGCAGGGGTCGGCCTGTCGATGGTTGGAGGATCGTTAGGCTGGGGGTTTTGCGCTGGGGCGTTTTTCGTGCTTATTGAAAACACGATAGCCATAGCCAGGGTGAGCCTGACGATTGGGTGAAATGAAGGCGAGGGTTGATTATTCACGTTGTTTTCATGAGAAGCGATAGGTTGATGGAATTGAGCACGCTGCCTGGAGGGGCAAGGGGTATTGCGACTGGGAAAGTCAATTAATTTTTTCCAACAGGGAAAGTTGTTTTTGGGAATCCTGGGCCAGCCGGTTCTGTGGATGGTTTTCGAAGACATATCGGTAGAACTTTTTAGCTTCCCCAATCAGCTTCTGCCGTTTTTCATTACTGGGTTCATTTTTAATTTGAACGTGGTAGCAACGCGCTGTCTCATAGGCCGAACTGCACTGCCACTTTTTGATTGTAGTTGGTGCACGCGTGCCTCCATAACCATAAATCACCAATTTGTATTGCCGGATTGCCTTTGCAAATTTCTTTTGTTCAAACAGCAATTCGCCGACGAGGAATCCAGCCCGTGCACCGGTTTCGCTTTTTGACAGGTCGTAGGCATCCGTAAATGCAGCCATGGCCAAGTCGACCATCTTCTGGCCCCGGTAGGAGTTTCCCAGGACAAGCAGTGCCTCCGCAGCATAGGTCGTGTCCTTAAGGTCTGTCTGCAGGGTTTTGATAAACGCAGCGGCTTGTGCGTAATTTCGAGACTTGTTGGAAGATTCGGCCCCGTGTAAACAGGCCAGGGCTTTTTCGGTGGCATTCGTTTTCTGAGAACTCAACACCAGTTTGTGGATTTCGGCAAATTCCTTCGCTGCCTCTGTGTACTTGTCCTGATAGTAATAACATTCTGCGATCATGAATTTTCCGCTGTCGGTGTAGTCTCCCTCGGAAAATGCCGCGACTTGCTCCTGAAAAGAATCCCGGGCTTGGTCAAAATCTTTTTTCTGGTAATGGGACCAGGCGAGCTTATATCTTGATTTTTCCCCGACCTCTGAGGATTGGCTGTTTTGAATCGCCAGTTCGTATTCGGTAATCGCATCGGTGAATTTCTTTTTTTGGTAAAGGTCTTCAGCGATGTGATAGTGCGCCTCGGCGGCAGAAGAGCTTTGAGGAAAGGTTTTGGCCAATTGCCGAAAACAGGTTATGGCCTGAGCGGTTTTTTTGGCAGACTTGTAGGCCCAAGCGAGCTGGTAGAGATACTCATCGGCTTGCTTGCTGGATTCGAATTCACCGACTAGCCGCTTGAAGGTTTTGACTGCTCCGTCAAAGGCACTACTGGCAGACAAGGCCATTCCTTTTTCATACAGCGCCGACTCAATCCTTGAAAAATCGGGCTTTATTTTTAGACATTGATCAATGTCTAAAATGGCTTTTTTGTGATCTTGGGTTCGGCCGTGGGCAACCGCCCGACTATAAAAAGCATCCGCAATTAAATCATGCTTGGCATGAGTGTCGATCAGCGTGGTGAAGCTCAACTTGGCTGCCTGGTTTTTTTCGGGGTTGTCTTTGCCCTGATTGAGCAATGCCCAGCCTTTGCCGTAAAGGGCATAGGGGCTGTATTTGTTTTTGTCGGACGCCAAGACCGCATCAAATTTTTCGATTGCTTTTGCAAAACGTTTTTCTGCCGCCAGGTATTGACCCGCGAGGAAGTGGGCCTGGTTCACGAAGCGAGAGGCAGGAAGCAGGGTAACCAGCTTCTCGAGTGTGGTGACAGCCTTGCCCCCTAGGTTTTGCTTGTCATAAGACTGGGCTAGCAGAACCAGCCCTTCGTCGACCTGTTGCAGTTGTTTTCCCAACGCTGTTGCGGCTTCAAGTTGCTCGATGGCTTGCGCGTATTTGGCTTGGTAAAACTGCGAAGCACCGATCAAAAAACTGGCTTGAGCTTGGTCCGCGGGCTGTTTCAACTCGACCAACACAGGGCTCAGGAATGCTACGGTTTCGATGTATTTGTCTTGCAGGTAAAGCGTGAAGGCATACCGGAGCCTCCAAGAGTGAATCGAATCGGCAGAAGCATGGTTCTCGACCAAGCCCTTGTAGACCTTTTCTGCCTCGGCCTTGTTGCCAGTTAAAAGAAAGCACTCTGCCCGAACGTATTGGACATCCGGTAATAGCTCATCGTTTGAGTATTGAGAAATGAAAGATTCAGTTAAATCGAGGCCGACCGAATACTGACGGAGCTCCAAGCAGGTAAACGCGGCGTTATAGAGAGCCCGGGTGGCCATTCCGTGGGCGGAATGTTCATCGGCAATGGCCTGGTATAACTGGATCGTTTCTTGCTTTCGATCTGGAATTTCAAACAGCGCGTCCGCGCGGTCCATTTTTAACCGTACTAGAAAATCCTTGTTGGTTGCCGATTGAATCGCCGTCTGGGCCAGTTGAGCCGCGGCCTGATGCTGGTTCTGGAGCAAGAGACAGCGGCAGAGCCAGTGGTTTGCTTCATCAGCATGTTCCGGGTCATCAGTGGATGCCTGTTTCAACCATTTTTGGGCTTTTGGTAAATCTTTGATTCGGAGGTAGAGTTTTCCCGCTGACAGTGTCGCCGGTTTGGCGAAGGGCGAATTCTTGAAGTCGCTCGCGATTTGCGCGTAAAGCCCGGCTGCCTGTTGTTGTTGCCCGAGCTGTGATTGGCAAATTGCCTGATTGAAGAAGGCGGCGTCTCGTTTTTGAAAATTTTCAGTTTCCGCGAGAGATTGGAATAGGGCCAGCGCGATCTCAAAAGATTGGGTGGCCGCGGCTTTGTCTTGTTTGGCTACAGCTAAACCTTGCTGTAACACAGATTCCGCCTTAAACAAACGGACGTCATCAGCGAGCTGATGGGCTGTGAATTCGCTCAGGAATAGCTCAAATGTTTTTTCTGCGGCTTGATATTGGCTGGTTTCGAACTGGGAGACTCCCATCGCATAGATGGCATCAGGACGTGAGGTGGATTTTTTGTGATCGGTAACAACCCGGTTGTAGGCAGCGATGGATTCCTTCTTTTTGCCCAAAAAGTAAAGCGATTCAGCTTTGAGAAAAATCGCTTGGTCGAGAAATTTTCCTTGGTTAAATTTGGCAACGTGTTGATCGAAGGTTTGGATTGCGGATTCCAGCGAAGCGTTGTTTTTTTTGCCTTGCTGGCCGATCGAAAATTGACACCATCCGAGGTAGTAATAGCTTTCCTCAAGCTGAGGCAACTGGTCAGTGTCTTTGCGACTGATGACTTGGGAAAAAGCCGCGATGGCCTTGTCGTATTGCTTTAAAGTCATATGGCACACCCCGGCGTAATGCTGTGCCTTGATCGCGCGCGGGTCATCCTTGTGCCCGGCTAAAAATTGTTCCCAGAGCTCAATCGCAAATTGGAAATCATCATTGTTTTGGGCTTGCCCCGCCTGGTCAAACAGGCGGTCAGCCTTGTCATCCGAGCTGTTGACGAACTGGCTATCGTAAAGGCTAAGAATTGCGACTGTCAAAAAAACAACGCGAACTGTAGTCACCGCAGCCGCTAACGACTTAAACATGGCTTGCCTCACCTCAAGATCTGAATGGCGTGGAATCCGAATGACTCAAAACAAGGCTCAACCATCTACGTCCGTGAATGCGTTGATGGGTCAGGAGTCTTTCGTAACCGGATCCGCCGACAGTCAGTTTATCTTTGTCAAAAAGAATAAGAAAGGATTTTGGGAAAATCGGTATTAAAAAACAGGGTTTAACGGAACCTTATTTTACTCTTTGGTTGCCGGGGTTTGGACCGGGCCACCTTGAAATGAACCGTGGATTGGGCTGGCTTGGCTCGATTTTTCAATGGAAAAAAAGTATCTTGATTCTAGGTGTCCTTTGTCGAATGGGTAGCGTGGGCAAATGGTGGTGTACAGTTTCACAGTCCGTGCACCGATAATCACCAAAGACTGAAAATTGTTGTCTGCCAGCAAAATTTACCTACTACCAACTTGTAACCGGGGATCAACCACGTGAGCCATTGCTTAGTTACCGGCGGAGCCGGATTTATTGGGTCCCATTTATGCCAGAAATTGATCAAGCGAGGCGATCACGTGGTGGTGATTGATGATGTTTCGACAGGCTTGAAGTCGAATCTGGGTGAGTTGATCAACCATGACCATTTGATCTGGATTGAGGGGAGTATTGCGGATCAGGAGCTGGTGGCATCTCAGGTCGCGTGGGCTGACGAAGTCTACCACCTGGCAGCGGCCGTAGGAGTTGCCTTGATCGCAAAACAGCCGATCGAAACGATCGAGCGAAATATTGAACCCACCCAGTTTCTGTTGTCGGCCTGTAATCGAAAACACCTGTCTGGAAAACGAATCAAACTGTTTATGGCGAGCACCAGCGAAGTTTACGGTAAAAATCCCAAAGAGACTTGGCATGAAGAGGATGATTTGGTTTACGGGTCGACCACCCGTGCTCGCTGGTCGTACGGAGCTTCAAAAGCAATCGATGAATTCCTAGTGCTTGGTTACTGGAGGCAGTCCAAGTTGCCAAGCGTTATCGCCCGGTTTTTTAATGTGGTTGGGCCGAAGCAAACAGGCGCGTATGGTATGGTTTTGCCCCGGTTTGTTGACGCTGCTTTGAAAAACGAAGAATTGGTGGTCCATGATGACGGACAGCAAACACGATGTTTTGCCCATGTTGATGATGTGACCGACGGGGTCATTGCCATGATGGAAACCGAATCGACCAACGGTGAAATTTATAATATTGGCAGTGATGTCCCGATTTCGATCAAGGATCTCGCCGCCAAGGTGATTGAGATCACGGGTTCTCGTTCAGGAATTCAGTTTCAGAGTTATAACGATGCCTATGATCAGGATTTTGAAGATATTCGCAGGCGGGTTCCGGAGCTATCCAAGATCCGTGAGGCAATTGGATTTGAGACCAAGCATGATCTCGATTCGATCATTCGGGATGTTGCAGATTCCATGCAATAGGCCCTAAAAACCACAGATTGTGTAAGTCAACGACCCGGGTGATAATGCGAGACCTGGGCTGCCCGAAAACTCCCCGGCAGTCGGTGATCTCAGAAAGCTCACCATGAACACTCAGGAGCTAAGGAGTAGATTCCAAATGAAGCAGCTTGTCGCGACTGCACGGTTGATTGTTGTGGGACTCAGCTTCGCTGGACTGGCAAGGGCGGCTGCCCAAGATGAGGCACAGCTTCAATGGCTGGTTAAAGGAGTGCCCGATCCCGCGATTATTGAATCCCATGACGGAACGGGTTATTACATCTATGCGACGGGCAAAGGGATTGCCATCTGGCACAGTGCCGACTTGAAAGTGTGGAAACGCATAGGGCGAGTTTTTGATTCTGAGGTTCCGTTATGGTCCAAAAAATTGGTTCCCGGATCGGATTCGGTGTGGGCGCCGGATATCCACTTCGTCGATGGTCAATACCTTTTGTATTACTCGGTGTCTACTTTTGGAAGTCAGCGGTCGGTGATCGGTTTGGCCACTAATCGTTCCCTGGATCCCAAGAACAAAAACTATCGGTGGGTCGACCAGGGTAGTGTTGTTGAGTCGTTCCCGCGACGTAACGACTATAACGCGATTGACCCCGCGTTTTTTGCTGACGACGACGGAACACCCTACTTGTATTGGGGTTCTTACTGGAGCGGTTTAAAAGCGGCGTCATTAACTCAGAAACGGTTTAAATTTTCCACCACTACACCGGAGGCCAGTCATGTGGCAGGTCGCAGTGATCGAGGTCCTACCTCAATCGAAGCACCGTATGTTTGCAAACACGGTGGTTTTTACTACCTGTTTGTTTCCTGGGATTTTTGTTGCGCGCAGGAAAATAGTACTTATAAAATTCTGGTTGGGCGATCTCGCAAACCGTTAGGGCCGTTTGTTGACCACCAGGGCAGACCATTGTCAACGGGTGGAGGAAAGGTTGTGCTGATGAGTGATCAACGATGGCGGGGGCCCGGACACAATAGTGTTTTGCAATCCAAGACCCGGGGCGATTGGCTGGTTTACCACGTTGTTGACAGTGACCGACCGGAGGCTGGCAGAATCCTCCAGCTTCGTCCTCTTCAATGGAAAGAGGGATGGCCAGAGCTTGGGCGACCGATCTCGGTGAAAGCCGGCACCGACCCCTCGCCGCACAAGTTGGTTGGTCGCTGGAAGCATATGGTGGACCAGCGAGACCAGTACGATATTTTTTTTGAGCCCAACGGCTTCATTACAGGGGTCAAAGGTGAAGCTCAATGGACTGTGTCGGGGGATCAACTGGAGTTGCGATGGAAAGATCGAAACGCTCCCGGAGGTTTTTGGATCGACCGGGTACAGTTGAGCAAGAACGGTTCTTCCTATTCCGGGCGGAACCAGAATGGAACACTGATCGAAGGCCGCTTAGTTCAAAAGTAGCAGTCCAAAACGGTTATGGAGCAAGGGATTCGCGCGGCCCAAGCGGCTTGTAGGGCCAAGCCCGACAAGAAATCAGGTACGAACCAGTTTGGCGACTGGTTCTCGGCAGGGCGAGGAGTTTCCCGGTGACTAACTGATTAGTTTTTCAATAGGTTTTGCACCCTCGACCCCGACTAATTTTCGGTCGAGGCCGCCAAAGAAATAACTGAGCTTGTTCGCATCCATCCCCATTTGGTGAAGGATCGTCGCGTGTATTCTCCGCACATGGAACCGATCTTCAATGGCCGCACTTCCCAGTTCGTCGGTCTTGCCGATGCTGACGCCCCCTTGGATCCCGCCTCCGGCCATCCACATGGTGAAGCCGTAAGCATTGTGATCCCGGCCGGTTCCCTTGGCATATTCAGCGGTCGGCTGACGTCCGAATTCACCGCCCCAGACGATGAGTGTTTCGTCAAACATGCCCCGTTCCTTGAGGTCCTTGATCAAAGCGGCGATGGGCTGGTCCGTTTCGAGTGCGTGTAAATCATGGTTGTGTTTCAGGTCACCATGGGCGTCCCAGTTTGCATCATTGTGGTTGCCTCCGGAGTAGATCTGGACAAATCGAACGCCCCGTTCGACCATCCTCCGGGCCAGCAAGCACTGTTTGCCGAAATACTCGGCCTGGGGGTGCTCTAGCCCATACATTTTTTTGGTGGCGGCTGTTTCTTGAGACAGGTCAACCGCTTCAGGGGCAGTCGCGTGCATTTTGTAAGCCAACTCATAGCTTGCGATTCGAGCTGCCAAGTCGCTGTTATTGCCGCGTTCCGCAAGATGCTCGTTGTTATATTTTTGGATGGCGTCCAGTAATTTTCGCTGAGTGTTTTTCTGGATGCCCCGGGGCTCAAGATCGAGGATTGGAGTCCCTTTGGAGCGTAGCATGGTCGCCTGATAAGAGGCTGGCATGTAGCCGGCAGACCAATTTTTAGGACCACTGATTGGACCACCTCGTTTGTCGAGCATCACGACGAAACCCGGTAGATTTTGGTTCACAGTGCCCAGCCCATAGTTGACCCAAGAACCTAAGCACGGACTGCCACTGATAATGTCCCCGCTGTTCATTTGCAACATTGCCGAACCGTGAATCGGGGAGTCCGCCGTCATTGAGTGGATAAAACCAATGTCGTCAACATGTTTGGCGACATTGGGAAACAGAGAGGAAACCCATTTGCCACACTCGCCATGTTGCTTGAATTTCCAGCGAGGTTCCACAATTCTTCCCTGATTGCGGTGACCGCCTCGGCCGAAAGTTTTGACCTTGATCGTTTGATTGTCTCGGCCAATCATGCCGGGCTTATAATCAAAGGTGTCGATATGGCTTGGACCACCATACATGAACAAAAAAATGACATTTTTGGCTTTGGCCTTGAAGTGAGGATTCTTGGGAGCCAGAGGGTTTTTCCAGTCAGTCTCAGCATCGGCGGCAACGGTTTGGCGGGCATAAAAATCATTCCCCAGAAGTCCTGCCAAGGCGGTTCCGGTAAATCCTCCCCCGGTTTGCCACAGAAATTCGCGGCGGGTTCTTCCGCAAAAATTATTTTGATTGTTCATTTTGGATTTCCATTTTTTGATGTGTGTTTGGTTTGGAGGTTTCAGATCATCCAGGGCTGGACAAGTTGTGGGTTCAATCACCGCTGGTTCAATCAAGGAATAAAAATTCATTCAAATTCAAAGTGACCAAGCAAAAGAGCCTGAGGGCCTCAGGTTCACTGAGTTGATCTTCTTTTTGAAGGCGATCGAGCAGCTGGATTCCGCGGTCAATTTCCGTGCCGACCGGTTTTCGCTGCAGAACACGATGGAGAGCTAGGCTGACTTGCTCCCGAACGTTTTTGCTTTCCTGTTGTAGGTTGTCCGCAAAGACTTTTGCTTCTTCATTGAGAAACTCACTGTTGATCATGGCCAGGGCTTGAGTTGGCTGAACGGTGTTGAATCGAACCGGGCACGGGGCATCCGGGTCATTGACATCAAAACTCGCCATAAACGGTACCGGCAGAGATCTCTTGATGCTGATGTAAATGCTTCGTCGATCTGCCTCGGCTCCTGAAGAAGTGTGCCAGTGCTCACCGGGACGAGATTGCCCATGCAAAATTTCTCTGGGAATCTTGGGATAGATGCTGGGGCCAAACATTTTGTCCTTGTTCAAGGACTGGTTGACGGTCAGGATCGAGTCCCGTATTTCTTCTGCTGTCAGTCGCCGCATGTTGGCCCGCCAGAAAAAATTGTTGACCGGGTCCTTGCCGAGACTTTCTTTCGCAGACGCAGAGGACATCTGGTAAGTTTTACTCATCATCATGAGCTTGTGCATTCGCTTGATCTTCCAGTCGCCGGCCATGAATTCACTGGCCAGCCAGTCGAGAAGCTCTGGATGAGTTGGTTTGCTGCCCTGAAAACCAAAATCACTGGTCGAGCGGACAATGCCCCGTCCGAAATGATGTTGCCAGATGCGATTGATCATCACCCGGGCCGTCAGTGGGTTGCCTTTGCTGACAATCCACTTTGCCAACGCCAGTCGCCGACCCGTCGAATTGCGGTCGACCGTCTTTACGATCTCGGGTGTGGGTGGCGAGAGAACGCTGGGGAAGGCCGGTTCCACTTTTTGACCTTTGGCATGGGCGTTGCCGCGGATCATCACAAATGTTTCTTGGGGGTCTTTGCCGGTTTCTTTGACACATAAGGCTGACTCAAGAGCTTTGGGTTTAAACCGCCTCAGGTCTCGTTTTCGTTTGGTCAGAGCTTGGTATTCCTTGAATTGTTCGTTGCTGATCGATTTGCCCACTCTTTTTTTGACGAGATCAATTCGGCGATTTTCGTTTTTAAATTCTTCAAATTCGACAGGGATAAAATCTTTCTTGGCGATCTTTTCAATTTGAGCCATGGCTTGATTGTTTTCCAAGATCTCTTGTTTGTGCTTTTTGATCTCATCCTGTTGACGCATTTCTTCTTCCTTGGAAGCGATGGATCGCACTGAAGCATCCAATACGGTGTTGTGCCCTCGAACCCCATAGCGGCGAATATTTCTGAAAAACGATAAAAAGCTGTAATAATCCGCCTGCGGGATGGGGTCAATTTTGTGGTCGTGGCAGCGCGAGCAGTTGATGGTCATACCAAGAAACGATTGGCCAGTGGTCGCGACCACGTCATCCATATCGTCATACCAAGCCTGCACGTGGTCGACGGGTTCGTCATCCCATTTCCCCAGCCGGTAATAACCCGTAGCAATGATGCTTTCACGGGTAACGACATCTAATTCATCACCCGCAAGCTGTTCGATGACAAACTGGCTGTAGGGCTTGTCGTTGTTAAAGGATTCAATCACATAGTCGCGGTATCGCCAGACAAAAGGCTTGGGGCCATCCCGCTCATAACTGTTGGATTCAGCATAGCGCACGAGGTCTAGCCAGTGCCTGCCCCATTTCTCGCCGTAGTGTTTTGAATCTAGGAGCTGTTCGATCAACTTTGCCCAAGCAGTTGGAGAATTATCTTTCTTGAACGCTTCCACGGCGGCGGGAGTGGGCGGTAAACCAGTTAAGTCATAGTAAGCGCGGCGGATCAATGTCTCTTTGGAAGCCATTGAATTCGGTTTCAGACCGGCTCCTGTCAGTTTTTCAGCGATGAACGCGTCGATCGGGTTTTGCACCCAAGGATTGTTTATTTGGGGAACAGCTGGGCGTTTGACGGGCTGGTACGACCACCACTGTTTGGTTTGTTCATTGACTTCGGGCACTTTGTGCCCGGAGTCTACGACTGTCGGTTTCAGCCCGGGCCCTTTCCAGGGAGCTCCCAGTTTGATCCAGTTGGTCAGAATCTCAATTTGTGCTGCAGGCAATTTACCCGAGGGAGGCATTTCATAATCTTCGTAGTTGATTGCAGAAAGGAGCAGGCTGTCTTTTGGATTTTTCAGATCGACCGCTGGCCCGGTTTCTCCACCTTTTAGCAAGTCTTCCCGATTGGTCAGTATCAGTTCCCCCTTGATCTTTTTCCCCCCACCGTGGCAGTTGAAGCAACTTTTTTCGAGAATGGGTTTCACTTTGGCTTCAAAGTATTTTTGTTTCTGGTCGTAGTTCATGACCAGGACTGGATCTATCAGTTCAACGACTTCGATGTCATCCCACCAGGCCTCACCCGTTGCCCGTCCCCAACCGCCGTAAAGACAGTTGACCAGTATCTGGCTGCGGTTGCCGGAGTTGAATTCGCTGGTCAGTTGAGTCCAACCATTGGTTCCTTTAATGGCTTTGGTCTTGCCGTCGAACTGAAGTTCATGAAGATTGATTTGGGCGCCGTATCCGCCAGCGCCTAGGGCTGTGGTTTTGACCCAGGCAGTGACGCGGTAGTCAGTTTTTGGCTTGACCGTTAAGGGAAAACTCCAGCTGGCATCGGCACCCTCGGTCGAGGCGATTTTGACACATTGTTTTCCGGTATGCCCAAACCGGGTCTCAATTGAGAACTGGGGGTTTCCGCTCCACGTGTTTTTTTTCCAGCCATCGGGGGATCCGTTGGTGGTTTTTTCAAAAGATGAGTTTTGGACGAGGTTCGGTCCGGGTTTCCGGCTGTCTGTTTTGACGGCCTTGTCATCGCCCTGCAAAAAAGCGCCAATGCAAATAAGTGCTGCTACCGAGGATGCTGGTATCAATAAATGCTTCATCGTCCGTCCGATTGGGGAAAGATAAACAG
>JAZABE010000784.1:0-3869 GCA_036137535.1 Planctomycetota bacterium
TGAACAGCAAGATTTGTTTATTTCTGAACCTTTTATAGCTGGGTTTAATGATTTAGAAACTGACTATTCTTTAGCTGAAAAACCTGAAATTCCATTTAAAAATGCCGGATTGCTAAGTTTTGATATAGGTTTGCCTTTTTCAGATTCTCGATTCCGATCGGCAAGGCGAACGGATCCTGTTTTTCGAGGATTCCCAGCTTCACTTCTTGCCAGGGGTCACTCGAAACAACCACCGGATCACCCAACTCAACGGGTCGCAGCAGTTTTCCAGAATCCAAGTTTTTCCGGGTCGCTTCAGCCTGTTTTGGATTCGGCTTCTCTTGCCGGAACCCTTCCTGTGACTCTGCGATCTTTTGAGCGATCACACTCCTCTTCGACTGGTTGACCCGGTTTTCATTCAATCGGTTTTCGATTTTTGGCGACGCTCCCAATTTCACCGGTCGGCTGACCGCAGTGGTGGTTTGAGGAGAATGAACAGGCGTCCGAAACTGTGCCCAAAGAATGCCAGACAGCGTTGCAGCCAACACAATCACGGTGAGCAATCTGCCTCGGTTGAGACCGATTCGAGAAAAATATCCGGATACTGGGTTTGCAGGGTTCATGGCAGCAGAATCTCCGTGGCTTCAGTCTGTTTTAACGGTGCCGGTTGCAGGTCGATTTGGAATTCCATTTGGACAAGACAAAATTGCGAACCCGCGGATCCGTCCAAATAAAATCGACTCACCGAGACATTCCGTGGTAAATCTTCGGTGTCCCTGAGGATTGAAAACAGGTGCAAAAGGTCACAAGAAAATACGGTTTTCACGTGTTTGACGTCCCAGCTTTTTCGCTTTCCACTGGAGGCGATTTCATGGCAGGCCTGAACGTTGGCACGATGGCTGGCCAGCGACAATCGCAACTGATCCATCAATTGGCCGCTGGAATTCAACCACGATTGGTTTTTGCCGTTGCCCTCTTTTCGGCGAACCAGTGATTCCAATTTTGCCTGGAGTTCATGGTATTCGCCGGCGATTTCATCTTTACGATCCAGTGAATCCAGATGCGCACTCACTTTTTGATGATTCAAGCGGATCTCCGATTGATTGGGCAAGTAAACCCACTGATAAACCCCCAAGAAAATTAACACCATAGAAACCCATGAAGCATTCCTCATGAACTGCTTGGCCGAATTCAAGTTTGTGATCCCCATGTCTATCCTCCTCAAAAAGTGCACACAACTTCGTACTTTTTGACCGCGATCCCATCAATTTCAAAATTGGCATCAGAATTGACGTCGACCTGAAAAAAAATTTCCTCCGACTCCAACCGCGTAACAAACTGGTCAATCGCCTGGTGCGACATCGCGATTCCACTGATCCGAATAGTGTTTTTTTCTTCTGGGGCTCCCCCCATGCAGATCTTTTCAACACTTAAATTTTGGGTGGATGACTGCACGCAGCCAATCACCTTTGCAACCAAAACACCGAGCGAATTTCGGGGTTGAGATTGTGAACTGTTTTCCTGTGCAAGGAATTCGATTTCTTTCGTCATCCACCCGTTTTTCCGTTTCATAAATTGAATTGGCCCGGTTTGACTTTCGATGAAATACAGGTGTTCAGCTGAGGCCTTCAGTTGGCTGGACTGGAGATGCAGCCAACCTAGCATGACGATTGAAAAAAGAATGAAAGCACCCACCCACCAAACCATCAGTTCTTTCCACTGTTTTTTGCGGAGAAGTTGCTCGGGAAATAGATTAATTGTGTTTTTCATCAGAAGACCTACCTTGCAACTTTTGCCGTTTCAACTTGGGAATAGATCAAAGGCGCTGCAGACATCGCAATTGCATTAGCCATCACGGGCAATGAAAGACCACCGGGGACACCCACGGTGAGATCATTTCCCCAAACTTCGGTTTTCATCCTGACTTTCTTCTCCAGCAAGGGCGCGACGTTTCTCAATGTGGCGCCACCTCCAAACAGCACAAGCTTGACGGGGGAAAGAGCAGACTGTTGATTTCTCAGAAAATCGACGGTCCGACTAATTTCACTTGAAATCGCGTTGATCGGTTCAAGCACCAGGTTGTGCACCGATTGCTGAATCGCCATTGCCTGTCGGTCCGGAGATTCTTGCCGATGATTGATCCTGGCTGGAGTAATCGATTCCAATCCGTATTGCCTAATCACCTCCTGGGATTGTAGAGCATCCAGACCAAACCCCTGGCGGATCTGGTCGACGACAAATCGAAACCCTGATTTTCTCAATATCCGCACAAATTTGGGCTGACCATCATGAATCACACTCAATGTGGCCCGACTGTACCCCCAATCCAACAGAGCCACGGGATCGCTTGAATCCTCAAACAGGCTAAAGGCCCGTGCATTTGCGAAAGGAACACCGTCCAACAAATCACAACGCATTTTGGCCGCATTGATATCGTCCATACATTGATTAGCCCAAAAGGTTGGTAACGAAAGCACATTCGCTGGCAATTCACCGCCAGGAACCGCTCGGTCAATCTCCCAGAAGTCAAATTCACGCTGAACACCTTTAAACCGTTCGATGGTGGACAACTCATTTTCAATATGCGTGCCCTTCAATTGGATATCTGCCTGCGGAATCGACATCCGGCGGACATCACACACCGCCATACTCATTGTGCAAGCAGCCGCTCTACCGGAAAAATTTTGATTGAGCGTAAAGGCGGTATCCAATTCACCTAACGATGAAATTCCCGAGGGCTCACCGGAGAGGTCATTAGGCCACACCTCTGCTCGTGGAATAATTGCGGCGTCCTTGATACCCAGCCGACTCCCGGATGTTACGATTTGAGCAACTTTCACGGAATGAGTTCCAAAATCGATTCCAATGATTCCCCGATTTTTATTTTTCTGGAAAAACATATAAATCCTTTACTGAGCAAACGTTGCCAGATCAAACATCGGAAGAGCTACAGCCAAGACGATCGCTGCAACAACAACACCCATTCCCACGGTGATTGCCGGCTCCAAATAAGCGATTAACTTCTTGAGTTTTTCTTCACCTTCTTCTTCGTAATGCCTTCCAACCATTTGAGTGACCGAACCTAGCGTACCGGTCTTTTCAGAAGTCATCAGCATTTCTGCAGCCGAAGGGGGAACGTAAGGAGAATCGACCAGGGCCGTTCCTAAACCATTCCCGACTAAAACACTTTCTTCCATCTCTGCGTAAATCCTGCTGAAAAGTCGATTACGGGTCGATTTCTTAACCAACCGCAGGCTGTCCAACAAGGGTACACCACTTTGGATGAGCAAGCCTAATAATTGCGTCGATCGTCCAATCAACAGCGCCCGCGTTACATCCTTCAGCAGGTACGTATTCAAAACCAAGTGATCCACGATTCGTTGCCCCGAACGAGACCACGAAAAACGGTAACCGGAAAAGAACAGGATGGACACAACCGGGATCCAAACCCAGAAATAATCGGTGAATTGTCCAGACGTTCCGATCAACACTTGGGTTATCCACGGCAACGATGTTCCATAGGTCTCAAAAATTTCAGCAAATCGTGGCAACACTCCCAACACCAATGCTGCAATGACTAACCCAGAAACCACCACTAGCGCGATCGGGTAAGCCAACAACGTCTGGAGTTTTTGCTGCAATTTGAACGAGTTACACCGTAGTTGAGCCAAGTGTTTTAATACTTGCCACATTTTGCCGGATGCTTCGCCCGCGTTCACACTTGCTACGTACGATGCACCAAAAATGTACTCAAAACGTTCCAAGGCAATCGAAAACGGTTTGCCGGCGACCACATCTTGATTAATTGTCGTCACGACTTGCCGAACTTCGTCGTTACTCGCTTGGCGGGCAAGCGACTCCAATGCGGATACCAGATCCACGCCCGATTC
>JAZABE010000785.1:0-9144 GCA_036137535.1 Planctomycetota bacterium
ATCCTATACGGGATTTCAGCGTTTGGTTTGCAGCAACGGTTAAACATCCCAAGACAGGAGGCCAGTCGTTTGATCGAAAATTACTTCGAGAAGTATCCGGGGGTTCAGAAGTACATTGACGAAACGATCGATTTTGCCCGCCAAGAAGGGTACGTTAAAACGCAAACCGGTCGTCGACGCTACCTGCGAGACATAAATTCTAGGAACCGGTCTCTAGCGAATGCCGCCGAAAGGCTGGCAATGAACAGCCCGATTCAAGGAACCGCTGCTGACATGTTAAAGCTCGCGATGATTCAAGTACACCAGGCGCTCAAAGACGGTGGGTTCTCAACCAAGATGCTATTGACCGTCCACGACGAAATTGTTTTTGACATGCCCAAGGTGGAAGAAGAGGCTGTGAAGCCAATCATCGAAGCCGCGATGAAAACCGCGTTGCCCATGCAGGTTCCCATCGTGGTCGAGATGGGCACTGGCGCCAATTGGCTGGAAGCCCACTAGCGGCGACAGACGCCAAACCGCGCAGGCAGCTTTGTTTTCGGTGCTGGGAATCGCTGCTAGACTAGAAGGGGTTTTGATCGTCAGTTTTCCGGGGTAGCCGCTTGTATCAGCTAGTTTTTCGGACGCTCTTGATAGGTGCATTTGCCGTTTGGTTGGGAGGGTTCACTTTCTATACCGCGGTCGTCGTCCCCATTGGTACCGACGTTTTGGGCTCTAGCAGAACCCAGGGATTTATCACCCAGCAGGTGACCAACACCTTGAATCTTTTTGGCGGAATCGCGATTTTCTTAATGGTGGTCGAATTGTTGCAGACTGCTCCCAAACGGGGCCGACGGATTCACAGACTGCTTGCCGCGAGTGTCGTGGTGATCGGGTTGCTTTGGGCCATGCTTGTGGGGATCCATCCGCTGCTCGATGCGCTGCTCGAACCAGAGCATGAAAATGTTATGGATGAAGTCCGGTTTTATGAAATCCACAGGATCTATTTATGGAGCAGCACGATACAATGGTTAGTGAGCTGGGCCTGGCTCACGTTGATTCTCTATGACTGGACACGAACCCGGCCGGCAAGCTGAGCCCCTAGCGATTCCCGTCGAGAGGCGGAAAAACGCCCCTTGAAACCCCAAACCTGGTGAACCAACCCATGCCGACTGTAAAAGCTTGTTGTTTTATCTTTTTGAACCTGCTGACGGCGATGGCGAACAGCAATGATCGTCCCAATGTGCTGATCATCACGGTCGACGATATGAATGCCGATTCGATTGGAGCGTATGGCTGCCAGTTGTCCGGCACGACTCCCAACATTGACCGCTTGGCCAGGGGTTGCTTGCGATTTACCCGTGCCCACGTCCAGGTTGGAAACTGCATGCCCTCACGAAACGTCATGTGGTCAGGGCTTTACCCTCACAACAACCGGGTCGAAGGTTTTTACCAGGTCAAAGACGCACAACACCCGACGCTGGCAACCCTCATGCGGGCGGCCGGTTACTTCACGGCGATTCGGCACAAAGTTTCGCACTCAACACCCTACCAGCCTTACCCCTGGGACCTCGTGTTGGATTCCCGGAAAGACGGATCCAAGGCCCACGCCAAAGACCCGGGTTCCTATGGCAGGTCGACCACTCGGGGTATCGAGGCCGCCAGGAAAGCCAATAAACCCTTTTGTTTAATGATTAATATCGCAGACCCCCACAAACCCTTCTACGGGCAGGGAAAGGGGGCACAGCCCGCCAAGGACCCGTATGTCCCATCGCGAATCTTTAAGCCACAAGAGGTCCCTGTCCCGGGATTTCTATTCGACGACCCGGTCGTACGCAACGAGTTGGCGATGTACTATTCGTCGGTCCGGCGTAGTGACGATGCCGTGGGCAGCATCGTTAAGGCGCTGAATGATTCCGGTGCGACTGAAAAGACTTTCGTGATGTTTCTATCGGACCACGGCATGCCATTCCCTTTTGCTAAGACTCAACTTTACCATCACAGCACGTGGACACCGTTGATGGTTCGATGGCCGGGCACGACACGCCCAAATACTAGCGACAGCCGTCACATGGTCTCCGCGGTCGACTTTCTGCCGACAATTCTGGATGTTGCGAAGGTCAAACACCCGGAATTTTTGGACGGTCGATCCTTCGCCAGGATCATTCAAGGTGAATCGCAGGAGAACCGGGAACAGGTCATCAAGGTCTACAACGAAAATGCGGGCGGGTCACGAGATCCAATGCGGGCCGTGCAAACCCGGAAATATCTCTACCTGTTTAACCCTTGGTCCAATGGGACCCGGGTGATGGCTACGGCTACAACCGGAACCCAGACCTATCGCCAAATGGTCAAGTTGGCCGAGTCCAACGAAAAGCTTCAGGACCGATTACAGCTTTACAAGCACAGGGTAGTCGAAGAGCTCTACGATGTCGAAAAGGACCCGGATTGTCTGGTGAACCTGATCGCTGCCCCCCAACATGCCGATGAACTGGCAAAGCTACGTCAATCGCTCGAGCAATGGATGATCCAAACCCGGGATCACATGCTTCCGGCATTTCAAAGCCGTGGCGATCCCGATGTGCGGGAAAACTATGTTGTCAAAAAAGAAAAAGAAGCAGACGAAAGGCGAAAGAAAAAGAAAGGTAATCAGCCACCCAAAAAACGACAGAAAAAACTCATTCAACTGGAACTGCCTCAAACCGTCAGGGTTGGGCAGAGGCTGGGTGTAACGATTCGCCACCAGATCCCCAAGGAAATGGGGGAGCAATCCATCCACGTGACGCTGAAAGCAGGAAAAACGGCTGAACGCATTAAACGCGAGGTGATTCAACTGACCGGCAGGGGAGAGGCTACGGTTGAATTTGTCTTGCCCGAAAAGATCAAGGACAACCAGATCCGAGTGTCGGCATTTGTGGGAACGTCGTACCCGGAAAACCTCCAGTACTTGAATTCGGATCCCTTGCCCGTGACGCAGTAGAACCATTGGCTCAGTGGTTTTGCCGCCAAGGTGATCCGGCCTGCCCCACTGCGGAAAAGCGGGTGCATTTGACTTGCGACTGGGCCAAAGCAAGGGACTTATTTTTCGACTTCACTCAATTCTTTGTAGTACTCCTGAACCTGGGCTTCGAAAACCGAGGGGACTGGATCCCGGTCTATGGGGACTAGCGCTTCCTTGTTTTCTTTGAGCAAAAGTTGTCGGGCTACCTCAGACCTGAGAACCTCGAGAGGCTCGGCAATAAATTCTTGGACTACGTCCCAGTTGGGTTCCTTGGAATGCCGCTTCATCTCGACACGGATCCCTTTTGCCTTTTCCCGGATTTGGGCAGCTTGGGCGCGTAATTTTGGGTCATCCAAGAGCTCTTCGATCTCTCTGAGGTCATTGGAAAACTGTTGATAATCATTCCCGGTGATCGGGCGAGGGACGCCCCCGTTGGAAGGGCCAAACAAGTTTTTGTAACCGTTCAAAGGATCGTTGCGTCGGCCTGACTTCGAGGCTCCAGACTTTGGGTCAGATGATTTGGCACCAGGCCTTGGAGGGCTGCTTGCAGACGGTTCTTGTCGAGAGGGAGTTCCCTTTGGACCACCTTGTCCTGGTTGGCCGGGGGTTTTTCCTCCTTTTTCATTGCGTTTGGGGTTGTTCCGAGGTTGCTTGTTACGGGACGGATTTCCCGGAGTGTCACCCGGTTGTCCCTTCGTGGACTGACCCTTGGATTTTTGCTGGGGACGGGACGGTTCCTGTGAAGAACTGCTTTTCGAGGGAGGTTCTTCCCGCTGACTTTTTTTTGCTGCTGACTTGCCGTCACCCGGAGTCGTGGATTGTTTTTCAGGATCAACTGGACCAGCAGGCTCTTGTTTTTTCGATGCTTGTCTGCCCGAATCCTCCGCAGTGGGGGAACGCTCTTGGGACTCGGGGCCGTTGTTGGGGGGGGCCTCACCGGGGCGGGCATTGCCAAGAGTGTTTTCCCGGATTTCAGAGTTGATTTGATTGTTGAGTTTCTGGAGGGTCTGCTCGGCCCGCCGCAAAGACTCCGATTCATCACCGACAATATTGGCGGCGGCTTTCTGGATGCCTTGATTCAGCGATTCGATTCCCTTGGTCGCATTCTTTTCGATCTTCCGGGCCTCGGAAAGAAACCCGCGTGATAAAAGGTCTTCCGTACTATTAATTGAATCACGGGTTGTGCTGCGAGATGTCTCGCGGAAGGTGTCATACAGCTGCTGGGAAAGTAAAGGTTCTGTTTCTTCGGCTTGCTGGACGACATCTTTGATGTCTTCAAGGATTGAGTCATATTGTTTTCGTTGCTCAATCAAGTCGTTGGCCACCTGTTTTCGCTCATCGTCTTCCCGCAGGGATTTTTTTTGGCTCTCATCCATTTTTCGAAGACGATCTGAGATTTGATCTTGGTTGGTTTTGAGTTGTTGGGCTTGCTGGCTCATTTGTTCCATTTCATCGGCAAACCGGTTCGCATTCCCTTTCCGAAACTCTTCCCTCAGGTCTTCAAACTGTTTTTGGGCGCGATTGCCTGCAGCCGCGGCCTGGGAAACTTTTTGTTGCTGAAGGGCTTCAGCGGAACGTCGAACATTTTCCCTGGCCTTGTCCAGTTCCTGCGATGCTTTTTTCATCAGCTCGTTGTCTTGCTGTTGTTCAGCTTGGTCTTTGAGTTCATCCAGGTCACGTAGAAGCTCTTCCTGCTGTTCACGCAATCGCTTCAGTCGGCGTTCGATTTCTTCTTTTTCCTCATCTGATTTGGCTTCCTCGAGGGCGGTTTGCAGCTGCCCAAGCTGCTCATTGATGTCTTGCTGCCTGCGGGCGAGCTCTTTTAAGCGGTTGAGAGCCTGCCGCGCCTCGGCCTGCTGCTCATCTTTCTGCAGCTGGGCCTGGTTTTCCTGTTCGTATCGATTTCGATCGTTGGAGAGCTGGAGCTGCTGAAGCTGTTGGCGGGAACGACTTTGTTGGGATGACGAGGAAGAGCTTGAGCTTTGCTGCTGTTGCCGGACTTGGCTTTCATTGGTTCCCAGTTGAAGAATGAGCTGGTAAACCATTTGCTCCTTGGTGACGGCATCGAACAGCGGTGGCACTTTGGCCTGGTCTTTGCTGCCTTGCAGCGAAAGGACGATCTGGTTCATCAGGTCCTTGATTTGAGCGCCCACCGCGATGGCTTCGGGACGATCGATGGCCTCAATAGCCTTGTCAACTAGCTCCAGAGCAGAAAGTTGTGACTCCTGGATGACTTCGATATCGTCACTAAACTGTTCGCTTGGGGTGGCCCCGGTTTCCCGGCGAATCAGCTTCCAAGTTGCATTAATGATCTCTTTCTGAAGTTCTCGCAACTGTGCTGTTTGTTGGCGCTGTTGGTTTTGTTGACTGTTTTGCTGATTTTGCTGACGGCGTTGCTGGGCGGTTTGGGCGGCACCTTGTCTGAAGATTTTGTCGAACTCCCTGACTTCAGCAAAAAACATGTCGCTCATGACTTTTCGAACCTGCCCGTTGGCGACCCGGTCTTCGGCCCAGAAAAAATAAGAAATTATCTGGTCGGGTTGAACTTGGAGGGCTTCAAATTCGATCAAGTGCTCAATGGGGTGGGGGGTCTTGGGATCCAGTTTTTTGGAAAGCTCGACTTCGACGGTCGGTTGACCCGCAAGCGAGAGCGAAATACCCGCTCGTTCAACCCCATAGTCATCAGCAACCGTGGCAGCTGTTTGGAGTTCTTCCAGCGGCGAAACTTCTACATCCCGACGGGGCGTGGTGACCTTGACTACCGGCGGCTTATTTTCCAAAGCGTTGATCTGGATTTCCGGGGGAGCCCTGTTGGGTCGGTCGGATTTATCTAGCAGATTTAGTTGGAACCGGGACGACTCGTTGAGTTCAAACTCGGTTTGGTAAACCGGTAATCCACTAGAATCGGAAAGAAGGGACAAAGGAGGCCGGTTGGGCGACACGAGCTGGCAAACTGCCACGTCTTTGTTGAGGCGGGCGGTGATTTTCACATGTGTACCCTTGGGTGCAGAAACCCTCCGCCCGTCGTTGATGGTTTTACTTGTTAGTCCTGTGTAGTCGGGGTAATCGAGTTCGAAGTCAAGTTGGACGAGTTCGGGGTACTCAAAGATCGTGGCATAAAACCGATCCGACGATAACTCATCGTACTCGACCCAATAGGTAACTGGTTTTGACAGGGATTCCACCTGCCCGGCAAAGACAGGATCATCGAAACTTGCATTCATGGAGATGCGTTGCAGGGATTCATCGCCCGGCGACTTGTCGGAAGAGGCGAATTCATAGACGAGTTCGGCATGGCCGGGCAGCTCGTCCTTAAACCTGGCCAACACAACCAGAGCAGTCCCTTTTTCGACATCAGTGTTTCCGGGTTCTATCGATACTAGTTGCACGAAAGGCGGGTTGCTGCCGCTGGCCACAGCGGGAACATCCACCGGAGCGACTTCGTTTTTTGGTGGGGAGCCGTTGTTGGCAATCATTATTGAGCTCATGAGCATCAAGGCAAAACCCGATATCGCTGCCAACTGGGCAAATAGGATTTTGCTTTGGGGTACGACCCGGGACCAAGGGTGCTGGCTGGAATGACTGAGAGTTTGAAGAAAAACAACCTGCTGCAGGAACCCGTCCGGCGATTGGCTGGATTCATTGTTCTGGTCTAATGACGTCAATAGCCGCGAATCGAGCTCCGGGAAGCGGGACTCAACTCTGGAAGCAATCCAGCGGACATCAGAAAACCAGTTGCGAGACATGACGCACAATCCGACCGAAACCAGCAAGCAGAGGCCGATGAAACCCAAGGACGACATTACTGGAGAAAGCCCTGCCCAAGATTCGGTTCGAGAGATTGCCCAGCCTCCCACAAAAAAGACCAGCCAGCAGATCGCCAGCGCGGTCAACTGGGCTGCTAACCGCATCCGTTTTCCAACAAGGCTGAGTTCGCCAATCAATCTGTCTCGCATTTTAGGATTCCTGTGGAACAAGATCGGTTTGCGTTTGCTGGCGAGCGAATCGACCGGCGAGGTAGGTCTCTAGGAAGAGCGTCCCCAGGGCCAAGATCAACATCCATCGCCAGAGTTTTTGCCGGCTTTCGAGCTCTGTATCTCGCCGCTGTCGTTCCCTTTCGATTTTCTCGGTAACTGGAATCATTGTACCCAATGAAACCTGTTCTTGCTCCAGCAATTCCTGGTCCATCAAGTGGGTTAAGCTTTCCATGGGCGGCAAGTTGAAGGCGAGTGGCTTGGTTTGTTTTCCCGAGGAAAGCTGGTAAATGCCGGGCTTGTTAATTTCAGGGAGGATTCGGGGTGCAGGGGCATCCGGAAGGAGGAAGGTGTTTTTCTCAGGGGTGGTTAGTTCTAAGTTTGGTCCTTGAAGAAAAGCGTTCAGGTCGACCGGTTCGTCGAGAGACAGATTCAAGTTTTCCGGGCTTAAGCTCTTTAACATCATGCTCATCATGACCCCCACAAATTTTGTCGAGAGTGCGAATTGGCTGTCAGCTGGGTGCCAGCCCGAGGCAAAGAGGAAGCACTGACCTTTGCCAACAGGGCACACCGAAATCGCGGCTGCGCCCGTGTCAAAACGAGCCAGAGTAGTTAGCTTTTGCGATTCAATCGTGCGGTGCTTCCAAAAACGAATGTTAGAAAAATTGCTGAATTTTGGGTCCGCAAAAGGCTCAAAGATTTTGTGTGAAAAGTCAATTTCCGAGATCAGGGCGTAATCAACATCAGGGGTGGCGGCCAGCAAAACCGGGCTCCCGATAAGTTCGGAAACTGTCTGTTGCATAGCGGTGTCGGTGACAACGATACAGACCAGGCCCCCTTGCTCGTTGTGCCGCTTGGCGAGTTGGATTTGGTCTTCAGTGAGCTTGCCAACCACAAAGACAATCCCGCCCTGTTGAGCCGGATAGAAAGAGCTTTCATCCGAGAAAACAAACCGGGTACCGGTTAGCGGCTCACAGGCTTTCTTGAGATAAAACGACAACTGGTTTTTGATGCGATCGTCGTTACCCACAAACACAATTTTTTCAGGGAGCTGTTTCGGGTAGGCCAGGTAAAATCGATTGTCAAAATCCTGATCATCACCCCTTAGCTCAAGGCCGGTAAAGGGTCGGGCCGGCGGCTTGAGGTTGATCACACGGCTTTGCCCAGGCGGAACCACGACTGTGCCTGCCAAATCAGCCGGCACACCTTGGTCATCCAGCCAGTTGAGGTCAAATTGGGAAACGTCAGAACCGCTGATGTTTGAGACTTTGACGCGAAGATTGGAATGAGTCGCGATGCCAGGGGTGTTGGCCAGCAGGTTCAAGGTGGCGTTGTTGGGAGCGGTGGGTGCGAGAGTTTTCAGATCGACGCGGATCTCGGCCGGCCACTCAAAAGACTGGAGGGCTTTAAGGGTTGCTCCCGCTTGGAAATCAGTGATCACGACAATTTGGGATTCGGCGATCTGGTCCTTGGAGGCTGATTCAAAATCTCGTTCTAGTTTTTCGACCGCTTCAACCAGGGCTCCCCCAAGATCGGTCTTCCGCCACTGGGGGCGAGTTGATTGTAGAGAATTTCGAATTAACTCTCGCCTGGCGGAAACAGAGTCGTGGTCGGACGAAAACCCAACCACGGTATTCAATTCAGAGTTAAACGCAAACACAGCAGCTTCGTCATTTGGTCCCAATTCATCGATGATGGTTTCCAGTTCCTGTTGAGCTTGGCTCCAGAGATCACCTCGAAACATGCTAGCGCTATTGTCCACGAGAATCGCGACCCGTCGGATCGGCAAGTCAGAGATGCTCAAGAGATCGGTTTGCCGGAAAAAGATCCGCCCAAAAGCCATAGCGACAAATAGAAGGACCAGTCCCCTCAGGATCATCAGTAGCCAGTTGTCGACCCGGCTTCTCTTGGTCAAGCGGGGAGGTGATGGGTGAAGGAACATTAGCGTGCTGAAGAGCACATTGCCGCGGGGTGTCCGACGGATAAAATGAAACAACACGGGCAGCGAAATCGCAACCAATCCCAGGACAAAAAAAGCGGGCGTCAGAAAACCGGGCAAAAACCAGGGCATTAACTTCCCCCCGGAGTGGACGCAACGAAGTTTCGGTTGTGTCGGGTGAGAGCCGCATTCAAAAACTGCCGCGCCCGAAGAAAATCAAACATAGCATCCTCGAGAGGCCGGTCGATCGAAAG
>JAZABE010000786.1:0-4707 GCA_036137535.1 Planctomycetota bacterium
GACCAAGCAAGGGCATCTACCTTCTCCTCCGCCTGTTCAGCGAATAGTGAGACCGACCGTCCTAAAAAAGACATCAAAGCTCTCCAAAGTGGAATGCAAAAAAGTGGAATGCAAAAAGACTCATGAAGGGAATTAACCTAAGACAAAACCACAAATAATGAGCCCAAACAGTGCCGCACCCTCAATGAGTGCCGCAGCCAAAATCATAGCGGTTTGGATGGCAGCACTATTTTCTGGCTGACGAGCCATGCCTTCGGTAGCACCTTTACCAACCAATCCGATACCCAGTCCAGCTCCAACGATGGCCAAACCAATACCAATAGCTGACGTTGACATTTAAAATTCTCCCAAAAATAAAATAAGGTTGTTTATCCGGCATCAATGCTGATGAGAGGCCGATCCAATAAACAACGCAGCCAAAAAAGTGAAAATGTAAGCTTGTAAAAATGCAACGAGTAATTCGAGCGCCATAATTGCAATGTACCCGCCACAGGCGGCAGGCCAGACAATGTATTGCATGCTCGATCCTGCTGTCTCGGCAATAAACGCTAAGAAAACAGCTAGAAGAATGTGCCCGGCCATCATGTTGGCCAGAAGCCGCACCGATAAAACAAAGTGTTTCAAGCAAAGCCCGAAAAGTTCAATGGCGAGCATCATGGGTTTCAAGATGTAAGCCATTCCAAATGGCAGTTCCATTTGCGGCACTTGCGCCAACGCGAATCCGATGACGCCGAATTTTTGAAAACCCACGCCGCAAACGATCATAAAGGTGATAATGGCCAGTATCGAGGTTACGCCCCAAGCACCTGTCGGTGATCCGAGAAACGGAACCAAGCCCATCAAGTTGCATCCGAGAATGAAAAAAAACAGGGACAAGAGAAAAGGGACAAACTTATCGCCGCTGCTCTTGCCGATCGAGGGTCTGGCAATATCATCACGAATAAAAAGCACAAAGACCTCAAGCAGGTTAGCTAAGCGGCCTTTGGCCGCTTTTCCACCTTTGATTTTTCGGGCAAGCCACCCGAAAAGGGCCAGCGAAACAATTAGCACCATAACCTCAATCACCATGAACTTGGTGACTTTAAGGGTCATTGGGGCCACCGAGCCGGATCTTGGCGTAATCTCAACCCCTTCCTTATAAAAAGGTTGAGGTATTTTGAAGTGGCCGTCGTGAGAGTGGGGTTTCACGCTCCAGTTGCCTGAAGGCAAATGGAATTCATCGCTGTCTTGAACGTGTTCAAACAAGTGGGTCGTGCTGAGATGATCCACTGCGTGCTCGTGGGAATCACCGTGCTCGTGGGAATCACCGTGCTGTATCTCATTTGTTGCAGACACTTTGGCAACGACCGGCTTATCGTCGGACATTTTCACATCCTTCGAATCGTTGTTTTTCTCTTCTTTGTTATCAAGCATGAGCATCAATTCGCGGCGATTTCCGAAGATTGGATTTTGGTGAATGGCTGCCAAGTTTTCAAGCTTGACAGGACCATGTCAGTCGTAAGCCCAATCGCATAGAAAGCCAAAATGTAATAGATCAGTACGCGATGTGATAGGTCCCAGCGTCGAGTGATCAGCAAAAAAAACAAAAGCAATCCGGAGCGGGCGAAAACCGTGCCGACTAAACGAACCATTGCAAACTGGGGCCCCCTAGGGAATTCACCGGCGAAATGTCCTAAAATCGTGCAAAACATCACGATCAGCAATCCAGTTTGGCAGGCAAACAAGTGTTCTGGAGACGCCCAGCCAAATCCCCGGCACGCAGCATAACTCACTAGCAACACCGCAGACAAAATCAAAACGCGCATATAAAAACCAGCCAGATCGTTACGTTTCAATAAGAACAAGAGATTGTTCACTGAATTGCCTGAGTTTTAGGGGGCTTCGTTGGGTTCGGGATTTTGCGGTTTGACGATTTTCAGGATTTGCCAGGTACCACCGCCGAGTCCAAAAAGAAGTCCAAGAACGGTAAATATTGCGACAGTGTGGCAATATTGATCGGCATAATAGCCACCGATACCGGGCAGTACCATCATGAGGCAAGCGGTAAAAATGTCGGTTGCTTTGTCGACTGCCTTGGCCAACGGGCTGCGATCATCGGCGGCATCCAAGTCATTGTTCATAGGCGTGCACAGGCCTCATTTTTGGGCTCAAGCCTAATTTATCAGTTGCAGCAACCAACAACAATAGCCTATTGTGATTTTTTTCACAAAGTTTCCTTAATTGTTCTAAACTGTTTAATATTAAAACCTTACGAGTTAATGGACAACGGAGTCAATCGGTTGAACATTGTCGACCCCCTCTTTTGGGTGTTGGTTTTTTGCATATAATTGCAGCAACGATTAGTATCAGCTTAGTGCCGGTTTTAGCAGTTTTAACGTTGTTTGAACGGCGGCTTACTGGTCACTAACCGGGAATTCAAAAGACCCTCCCGTTGAATTCCAAAGACTCCCGCATGATGTTGTCGGAATGGCGTCCGATATTGACCTACCTATAGAACTCGCACCCTACAGAATTCGCACCATCTATACGATTCCCGTCAGAGGTTGATGGGGTCCGGCGTGGTGTTGTTGGAGGATTCCTAGTGATTACACAAACATCTCTTAAATCTCGTTCAGCGAAAGATCTATCTCAACTTGCTAAAGAAAAAGGAGTTGTGGGTTGGCATTCCATGAGAAAAGATGATCTCGTCAAAGCATTGTTAAAACTCGCCCGAAAAACAGCCCGTGTGAAGGCGTCCGACAGGAAAAAGACAGAGCCTCTGCGATCTTCCGCAACCAGTGTAAAGACCGGTAAAGTCAAATCTGCAAAACCCACCAAATCAAATCGGGGGAGAAAGCCGAAATCGGCTCCAGAGCCGGTGACACGAAATCCTCGGGTGGCCCGAAAAATTCAAAAGGAATTTGAAGAGCGAGAACGGCTCAGGGATTTGGCGTTAAACAACTCCAAAAACCCAGATGTTGACGAAGTAAAAGATCGTTTGGTGCTTTTGGTCCGCGATCCTTATTGGTTACACGCTCATTGGCAAATTTCCCGTCAGGCGATCGACCGAGTCAAAGTTTCCATGGCAGAATATTGGCATGGAGCAAAACCAGTGCTTCGTGTTTTTCACGTCGAAAGCTCAGCAACCACCAGCACCAGTGAAAATATTGAACGAGATATTGAAATCCATGGGGGTGTCAATAATTGGTATGTCGATGTGTCCGAACCTCCGAAGTCTTATCGGGTGTGTGTGGGCTACAAAGCCGTTAATGGAAAATTTTATCCGGTTGTCAGAAGCAACAAGGTCACAACGCCGCATCCAGGCAATAATTCTGATGTAGATGAGAACTGGACCGACCTCGCCGCCAATTGTGAAAAGGTGTATGCGCTGAGTGGAGGATACCACGAAGACGATTCCATCCTTGAGGTCAAAGAAGTTTTAGAAGAGCGACTGCAGCGTCCAGTTGGCAATGCCAGTACTAATCGTTACGGAGTTGGTGCCGAAGGTTCTTTTATCGGGAATCATGGAAAATTCCAATTTGAAGTTGATGCCGAAATGGTCATCTTTGGGGCGACTCGGCCGAATTCCAGAGTTGCCGTTGCGGGGGAACCGGTTACTTTGCGGGAAGATGGTTCGTTTACAGTACGCATGAGCATGCCTGATAAACGGCAAGTACTTCCGATTGTTGCCAGCAGTGAAGATGGTGTTCATCAAAAAACAACAGTTCTTGCGATAGAACGAAATACCAAAACAATGGAACCCTTGAGTGGCACCGGTGAAGAATAGACTGTTCGATGTTTGCGGCCATCATCTCTAATTGAAACTGCGGTTTTTGAACGCCAGGGCAGGAAACGCTGATTGTTTACCGGCCCCCCAAGGCAGTGCAGGCAAAGGCCGTGACCATAACAGCGGTGGCTTTACTGCTTGGATCGTAGGCGTCGGAATCAAGGGTGTATGGGTTGTGGTGCCACCGATGAGTTCGGTTGGAAGGCGGTTGAACCGCCGACCTATTTCTACGATTTTCATGCCACAGCAATTCATCTCCTGGGAGTCGACCACGAACGACTCAACGTCTACCACACCAGTATCAGACGTCGATAAACGGATGTGCATGGAAAAGGCATTCAGGCAATTTTGGCTTGATCTTTTTTCAGCTGATCTTCGGGATCAAGATGTGATTTTTGAATCCGGTCATGTTACAGTAGCCAATCAATAAGACTGCAGTCACTTTTTCTAGCGAATTACCATATGCTCTATAACCAAATAAATTTCACGATGTTTCTGTTGGCGGTTTTTGTATTCACCGGAGAGATGATACTGGGACAAGTTGACGTCGGTTCAAAACCAGCTGAGGGGGCAACCGTTCTTTTTGACGGCAGTCGGCAAATGCTGGATGAAAAATGGACGTACTGGAAAGGACCGCGATTCAGTTCCTCGCTGCCCGTGAAATGGAAAATTGTTGATGATCCCGTTGACCCGGGAACGGTGATGATGACGCATGACCCAGCAGCTGCAGGTGGGAAATATGGAACGGCTGACCTGGTCACCAAAAAGAAGTACAAAGATTTTCGTCTGCACGTGGAATTTTTGGTCGTCAAAAAAGGGGGAAACAGTGGAGTCTATTTGCAAAACCGATATGAAATCCAGGTGCTCGACGGCGATCGATCCAAACATGGTATGGGCGCGGTGATCAATGAAACTCCGTCTCCTTACCATGCCTACCGCGG
>JAZABE010000787.1:0-6977 GCA_036137535.1 Planctomycetota bacterium
GGCGCTCAAGGCAACGTTTTTTACAATATTGCAATCGGGGCCACCCGACCGGCGGTCGATTTAGCAGTCGTCAAAACCGAATACCCCCAACTCGTTTTTGCCAAAGACGAAGTCCGCGGATCGATGACGATTCGAGACTCGATGACTCCGGGAAAACCTTTTATCGCACAAGTCAAACATCAAGACAAAGTCTTATGGCAAGAACAACTCATCGCTCAAAATGTCAAAGATCGACGAATTGAATTTGAGTTCAAAATCGACGAACTGGTCGACGAGCTGGAAACGAAATTCGCGGAAGGAATCACGAGACACACACATCAACTCGCTCTCGAAGCCACAATCACACCGCTGAGTGAAGAATCAGAGTCCACCAACAACTCCCGAAAAATGCGGTTAAACGTTATCGCCCAAGGCTATAGGATTTTAATCCTCGATGGACGATCGCGATGGGAAACCCGGTTCATTCGAAATGCTTTTGAACGAGATGAACAATGGGAAGTCGATACCATTATCGCCGGCAAAACGACGGGGCAAAAAACGATCCCCCGAGGCGAAGAAAAAAACCAGTTCCCGGTCGAACGCAACCAACTCTTTGGCTATGACCTGATCCTTTTCGGCGAAATCGATTCCGAACTTTTTGAAAAACATGAACTGCAATGGATTCGTGAATTCGTGGAAATCCGGGGCGGGGGAATGATCTTCATTGATGGACAACGGGGAAAGCTCCGCAAGTTAACCGGGACAGAACTTGACGCGTTACTGCCGGTAGGCACCCTCGAACCCGCCTTAACCAAGCTACCAGATTCGTTTGAACTGACATCAAAAGGTATTGAACAAAGCGCTTTGATCCTAGACATCGATAAACAAAACAACCGGGAATTTTGGACCACCTTGCCCGCGCCTCACATGATCGTCCCTATCGAACCCACACCCGATTCTGAAACGTTGGTTCAAGTGGTGATTGGAGAAGACCGCAAACCGGCAATCGTCAGTAAATCTTATGGGGCCGGCAAAGTCCTGTACCTTGCTTTTGATGAATCTTGGCGATGGCGTTACAAAACCGCTGACCTTTGGCATCAACGTGCTTGGCACCAACTTGCCAAGTTCGCGATGCCACAGCCTTTTTCAGTCAGCGATGAATTTGTATCCATCGACACCGGGCTTCCAAGTTATGAGTACGGAGAAAAACCTTCGATCCGAATTCAACTGAACGGCCTAGACGGCAAACCCAACTCCGATGCAAACGTAGATGCACTCATCTGGAAAAACGGAAAAGTTGTTTCATCCGTCAATTTAACCGCCGACTCGACGGTTCCGGGTGTTTACCGGACGCTTTCAGATCCCTTACCCCCCGGTGATTACGAAGTTTCCATTCGCGCATCCGGATATAAAGAATCCGTACTCAAATCCCGTGGACAATTTACAGTTCTACCACCTGACTCCGGTGAAATGTCGGAAACAGCCGTTAACGAAACTCTACTAAAACAGATGGCCGAGGAATCGGGTGGGCGTTATTTACGCGAAGAAGAATTATCCAAATTACCTGAACTACTGGATTCATTCAGCCACGGAAGAGTCATCGAATCAGAAACGCTATTGTGGCAGAGCTACTGGTGGCTCGGTGCAATCATGCTTTTACTCACAACCGAGTGGATTTTACGAAAACGGGTCGGCTTGCTTTAGCCTTGCGAACCGCCAATTTTTTTAATTGTCAGAGGATCAGACTTCTCTCTGGAAAACGGGAACGATATCATTAATTTTTGCGGGTTGAGGCTTAACCGATTGGCGGTTTGCCGTTTGTTGATTTCAAGGAAACAACGTTGAGGACAGAACAAGATGACCAGTGTAAACCTTGATCCACTCGTTGGCCAAAAACTCAGTCAATTCAAACGCCGTCGAGTGCAACTACTGGTTGCTCGAGGTGTCAGTGCCGGATTGCTTTCTTTCTTGATCGCATTTTCCATCGTGGCCTTGGTGGATTGGTACTGGTTACTTAGTGATTCTGTTCGCTGGACACTAACGCTTTCATCGTATTCATTCGTTGCTCTGACGATCTGGTTTGCATGCATTAGCCGAATTGCCAAGAAGCCTTCTGACGAAGAAACCGCTGTCTTAATGGAAACCACCGAACCAGAACTGCGTGAGAACCTGTTGTCGGCAGTTGAACTGGCGACCGATGATCCCGATTCCTTGCACGACTCACCTGTATTCCGCGGACTGTTGCAGGGAGCGGTTGCCACAAAAATGGGTCGCATCCAAGTCAGCGAGATCCTGCCCTTACGATTAGTGGCTAAATGGATGACTGCGGCGTGTGTCGTCGTTGCGGTTGTCGTTGCATTACTCCTGGCCGGTGACTCCAGGATTCTCAAACTCGCTGCCCGCGCCCTGATGCCTGGGGCTAATATTGAGCGAATTTCCCGCATCCAGGTCAAGGTGCTCAGTCCGTCACCCTCTTCTTTGGTGATGGCAGAAGACGAAACCGTTGCGATTGTCGTTGAAGTCACGGGTGGCAAAGTCAGTGAAGTCACCCTGGAAACTTACACTCCAACGCAAGGTGTGCTGCGTCAACCGATGACCGAGCAATCGACGATCGAATTCATCTCAAATGTCCACCTGGCTAACGAACCTGTTGAATATCGAATCTTTGCCGGAGACGCGATCACTCAACGGTTTACCATCGATACAAGATCGCGACCGCACGTAACGGCTTTTCAAAAAACCTACCAGTACCCCGAATACGCACTGCTCAATCCCAAGACAATCACTGAAAACCATGGCGACCTGGTCATTCTCGAAGGAACGGATACAAGCCTGTTAATGGAAATCGATCAACCGGTCTCCAAGGCCGAACTACGAATTAGTCCGCTTGGGTCCGATGAGATTCAAGTCATTCCCCTCAACGCCATAGATGGCAAACTTCAAACTGAAATCACCGTTACTGAACCCGCTTATTACAAGATCCATCTCGTATCTGAAGAAACCGGTTTCGAAAATATTTTCTCCCCAAAATATGAAATCCGCCCTCAACCTGACCTAGTTCCCAAGGCAGGGTTCGTCAACCAAACCGAAACGACGATGCTACTTCCTCCCAATGATCTCGTGACCCTCAAAGGGATGGGTGAAGACGATTTACCCCTGGTCAGTCTCGAACAGCACGTTTCCATCAATGGTGAAGATTGGATTATCTTGCCAACCGGGGCGCAACCGGTGGAATCAACCGGCGGCAAACAAATGGAAGCCACCTGGAAATGGGACTTCCTGGAACACCAACTCAAGCCAGGCGACGAAATGGTCACCAAGCTCGTAGCATTGGATCGCAAAGGAAACACCGGAGAATCGATTCCATTGCGAATCATTATCGCCGAACGGGATTTTGACCCAAACCGGCACTTAACTTTACTAAGAAAACTCAAGCTTTACGACGAACTGCTCAGTTTCGCCGCAACCACCGAAGAACAGAAAGCCTCGCTGTTGGAAATCATCGCGTTACTCAAAGACGACACCCGGAGTTTCCCTGATCGACGGTCTGACCTCGTCGATCTTGTCGACACCGTTTCGAAACAACAGGAACAAGCCGGAAACATTTTCAGCAAAGTCACCGAGGTTTTGAAGGCAATGCCTGCCGGGGCGGACGCGTACGATCTCGATTTAACTGCGAGAGTCGTAGCAAGAATCCAACACGAGTACACCAACACGGCAATGTTCCAGGCAAAAACCCTGAATCTGGAAGATGAATCTCGTCCTCGGCAACAGAAAATCAAAGATTTGGAATACACATTGAACCGAATTGGAGATGATGTCAAAAGCCTGGCTTATCATTACCAGTCATTCGCTACTCACAACTTTCTGGCCGGCATCGCTTCTGATTTTCATGCGATGAATTCCCAGCAAGAACAGATCGTCAAAACCGCGTCTGATTCGTGGGATCGATTAAAGCGGCAACAAGCGGTCGTCACTGAACAAATGGAAGACATTTCCCAACTGATCGAACTCCACGGTCAAAGCCTTCCCGGTGCAGTCCAGGAGCAACTCAAGAACCTTAACACCTGGATCAAATCTGAACTGAAGGCTTTCCTAGAAGCCGGTGAATCCGAAGAAAAATTCCCACAATTAAAAAATGCGGCAATCAATTTGCAACGCCAGCTTGCCACAAAACAACGTTTTGACATCCTTGACGGAGGTCTCCCACAGCGCATCACGGGAGCCCGCCGGGATTTTGAAAACCGGTCCGGCAGCTTGCACCAACCACTCCACGAAGCAGCAAACTCTACCCGTGAAGAAAACCGATTGCGAACGTTAGACCCTGGGCAAGCTCAAAACATTGATTCCAAGATTCAATTCCGCGAGATGGAAGTCAACGATCGCCATGAACCTAGCTTTGAGCAGTTCCGGGCAAGGCGTGACATTACGCAGGCGAGACGAGACACTGACACCCAGTATGCCGCAGATGCGGGCCTGACTTTTCGAGCTGCAAGTGCCTTGATTGCAAAACACAAAAAACAGGAACCCGAATCAAAAACCCATGAACATTTGCTTGAAATTGCTCCCGCCTATCGAACCCTCGAGGCGGGTCATGCACTCAAACAGACGGAGTTTGCGTTAAATCTATTACTCAACCGAGAAAGGTGGAATTCCCAGCGACACAGTGCTATTACCGATCACCCTCGTCAATGGGAAGCGATTGTCTACGGGCTGGAATTTTCCGCGGCACAACTGAGCAGTGCCGGAATCGACTCGGCTACGGAAGACCATGACCGTCGGATCGTTACCAAAATTGGGCAACTGCGGTCCTCCACCGAATTCAACCGGATCAACCAAAAAATCGGGCAGCGCCGATCTCAGCGAAACCAAGTAGTCTCTGCGGCAACCGAACTTTCCACCCTTCGGAATAACGTCGCCAATCTCAACCGTGAACTAAAACCTGCAATGGACGAAGCGCGTGCCATTATTCAAAAGTACGCGCCAACGATCACGGAATTAGCAGAAGAGGCTGCTAGGGATATTCGTGAACTTGAACAACAAACTACGGATGCCGCTGAAAATTCGGAATCCGATCCCCAGGACAATCAGCAGGAAATTAAGAATCTGGAAAAAAAACAGGAACAGATCAACCAAAAACTAGATGACCTTTTTGATGCTCTGGTGGAAGATGCCAACAAACAGGATCTTCTCGATGACCAGCAACGAGAACGCGCTCGAGATGCTGATGACAGTATCCAGATGGTGAAAGAACCAGCCAAGGAAATGAACAAGGCCCTTGACGAAGCAACAGAAACTCCTCAAGGCAGACAACAGGCGGAAGAACTTTCCAATGCTGTAGAACAACAGGAAAAAACCGCTCAGGCTCTTGAGAAAATCGCTGAACATTACGACAAACTTGACAAAGGTGAAGACGTCACCCAATCGCGGGAGGAACTGAGACAATCTGAACAACAAACCGGTATCGAAAATCAGCTTGAGCAAAACTTTAAAGATGCTGAAGAACTTGCCCAGATGACGCAACAAAACCCCAGGGACCTGATGAAAGAATTGGAGGCTGAGTTACAGAAAAATCCAGCCATGCAAAAATCACTTTCCGAGATTACGAAGAACACTCTGAAAGATGCTCAAAATGCCCTGACCGAAGCGGCGAAACAGGAAAACCAAATCCAAGCTACAAACGAACAATCCGACGCTAAACTACAAGAACAAAAAACCGAGCTAGCCACTAATTTAAGAGAAGCGGGTGCGGAAGCCGCAAAATTATCTCGTGAACTTGTGCAACAGGCTAATCAGGCAGCTACCCAAGGCAAAACCCCTGAAGCACAGAACCAAATCACAGAAGCCCAGAAGGAACTCAACGCCGCTGCCGCCGAAGCAGCCACAGCCCAACCCAATCAATTACTCAAAGAACTACAGGAAAAGGCTGACAAAGCACAGAAAGCAATCGACAACGCAGCCAAGGCGTTGGCAAACGCAAAACAAGAAACGGAAAAAGGAAAAAACCAAAAAATTCACCCTGATGAAAATTCACAGAAGGCGCAGAAAGCTGCTTCCGAAAAACAACTTGAACAATTCCGAAAAGTTCAAAGCCAGCAGGCGAAACAACAAACCCGGGTCGCTGAAAACCAAAAACGTCAAACCGACAACCGGGTTCGCACGGCCGAAAATCAACTCAAGAATACCAACAATCGCCTCAACCGGGCTAAACAGGCACTCAACCAGAAACCCGACGACCCGGGTCGAAAAAACCAGGTGAGAAATGAAGAAAATCGAAAAAAAGCGGAAGAGCAAAAACTAGCTGATGCCAAAACCAATCAAGCCAAGGCAAACCAGCAGCTCCAACAGGCCAAGCAAAACGAAGCTGCAACCAACAGTAAACCCAAACCTTCACTCAATTCTCAAAATCCCGCCGCGGAACTCGCGGATCAACTGACCCGCGAAGCCAACGATGTCGCTTCGAAGTTGAAAGAAAAAATCGATCAAATCACAAAAGACTCCAAAGAAGAAAAGAAGCTCACACCGACTAAAAATCAACTCGCAAATGCCGAAAAGCGACAAGAAGAAATCACACAGGATGTCCAACAGATTGCCGAAGATTTGAAACGGGCTGCTCGACATGAGCAGCGGCTCAACAATCAACAAGCTGCAAATGAACTGGACACCGTAGCGGAAAACGTCCAGAAAACGGCTGACCAAGAAGCCACCAATGCCCAAAAACAACTGGCCAAAGCAGCTGGTCAAGCAGAACCGGACAACCCCAACGAGCAAAAACCGGCAACCAACGCTGAAGCCAGCAAAGCCCAGCAAGCAGTCGCGGACGCCGAACAGGCGCTGAAAAATCAGGCAGAAGCGCTGTCTAACAAAATCGAAGAAATCGAATCCCAACCCGCTTCCCAGCCCCAACCCAACCAAGGAGAACCTCAATCGAATCAGGGAGAACCTCAATCGAATCAGGGAGAACCTCAATCGAATCAGGGAGAACCTCAATCGAATCA
>JAZABE010000788.1:0-2560 GCA_036137535.1 Planctomycetota bacterium
TCCGGACAGAGATTTCCCTGAGGAAAACAAACCGTGCTGGTAAACCTTCGAGCTGCTGCTGTTTTTGGCGGGATGATCACCTCGTCCGGGTCCACGCCATCTTGCTGGGTTAGCCATTCTCGATAAAACCGCCGACGTTCGGAGGTTTTCCATTGATCCAATATTTCACCAACTGGCTGTCCTGATACTGTGGGCGCCTCTGCATCAATTAGGCCCAACTCTCGCAAATGCCACATCACCTCGGGCACACCCCCGGCAAGGTAAACCTGAACGGTAAAAAAATCACGAGGACCATTGGGCAGCACATCGACAAACCGTGGCACCTTGGCATTAACGGCCTGCCAATCTTTAACGGTCGGTCTTTCCAAACCGGCCGAATACGCAATGGCCGGAATGTGCAGCACCAGGTTCGTCGAACCGCCAAAGGCCGCGTGCACGGCCATGGCGTTGCGAATCGAGGAAGGATGAAACCCTGGATGCAAAAAATCGTCTCCCGTTTTCATTTGCATTAGCGTTTTGGCACTGTCACGGGCGACATCCAGCCAAATCTCTTGACCACTTGGGACTAAAGCGGAATGGGGTATTGCCAGCCCCATGGCTTCCGCAACGACTTGGGAAGTGGCTGCCGTGCCAAGAAATTGGCAACCTCCTCCGGCGGAGCCACAGGCTCGACACCCGGCCACCGAAGCTTCCTCCAAAGTAATTTCACCATGTGCGTATCGAGCTCCAATGGTTTGAACCTTGGCCGTGTCCTCACCGCTTGCCGGAGGCAACGTCACTCCCCCAGGAACCAAAACACTGGGAATTTCGCGGCATCCACCCAATGCCATCATCATCGCCGGCAGCCCTTTATCGCAGGTTGCAATTCCCAGAACCCCTTTTCGGGTAGGCAACGATCGCACCATCCGCCTCATGGTGATTGCCGCATCATTTCGATAGGGCAAACTGTCAAACATCCCATTGGTGCCCTGGGTTCGACCGTCACAAGGATCGCTGCAATAACTTGCAAAAGGCAAGCCTCCCTCTTGGCTAATCTGTTTCGCCGCGGCATCTACCATTAAACCGATTTCATAATGCCCCGTATGAAAACCAAGAGCCGTCGGCTGACCGTCTGGAGCCCGCAATCCTCCTTGGGTACTCAAGATTAAATACTGGGGGTCAAGCATTTTACTTGGGTCCAGGCCCATGCCGGCATTTTGGGTCAAACCAAAAAGATCACCGCTTGACCAATGAGTCAGCATCTCATCCGTCAGCGGCAACTTCCCCTCTTGAGCCTGCCCGCGAGTGATTAGAGATTTCACGGGCAATTGAAACCGGGATTTAAGCAGCGACATCGTCATCCTTTGCAGCTTTAACATGGCCAAGAAGCAGGATTTGCGTGATGACCATGAGTAGAACAGGAATTAATACAGAAATAAACAATGTCAGGACATCATTGATTTTTCCTTGCGTCGCCCAAGCTCCAAATCCAGTGAAAACGCCAACCATGGATGCATTACTCAGGGAGACCCATAGCAAAAACGTTTTAAATCGCATTCCACCCAGTGCTAACAACAAAACACTGGCTTCTGAAAAAATCGGAACAGGCCTTAAAACAACGGTGATCCCAATTCCAAAGCGATCAATCAGTTTCTGTAGCCATCGGGTCTCTGCAGGGTTCATTCGGGCTCGGAGTTTTTGAGCTCCCCACAATCGAACCATTGCAAATCCAACAATTGCACCCAAGGTGATCCCGGCAAAGCTGACCATCGCTCCCAACCAGGGCCCTAGCTTAAGACCCGCGTGGGTGATAATTGCGCTTGAAGGGATTGGCAACAAAAGGTCCGAAGCCAGAACGCCAATGACGGCCATTGAATAGGCAGTCGTGTTTGCCGGTGGGTTGTCCAAGTGCGTTTCCACCCAGGTGGAAATTTGCTGATCCAGCAGCAACCAGCTTAAAGCCAGCAGTAAAACCGAGGCCACCAAGAAAATCCCCAGGAATTTGCGAACCGAAAGGTGACGCAGGATTTGACGCTTTTCCTCGGACAATACTGGCTTTCGCTTTTGAATGGTTTCTCCAAGCCAACTTTACGGTTCAAGATTGTTGACAGACCCCCATCTTATCAACTTCGAAGAAAGTATAAAATCTAGCTTTGCCCTACCTTTCATTCCAGGAACCACTATGACCCAAGCCCAATGCAACTGGGGCATTTTAAGCACCGCAGAAATAGCCCAAAAAAACTGGGCTGCAATCCGTTTCGCTGAAAATGCCACCCTTCGTGCGGTGGCTAGCCGAAACCTAGAAAAGGCTAACGCGTTTATCGATTGCTGCCAAGGCTCCACGCCTTACGAAGAACCCCCGATGGCACTGGGTTCCTATGAGCAGTTACTGGAATCTGAAGAGATTGATGCCGTATACATTCCCTTGCCGACAGGGCTTCGTAAAGAATGGGTGATCAAGGCGGCCACTGCTGGCAAACACGTGCTTTGCGAAAAACCGTGCGCGATCAACTACGATGACTTACTTGAAATGACCCAGGCCTGCGAACAAAACCACGTTCAATTCATGGATGGCATCATG
>JAZABE010000789.1:0-3655 GCA_036137535.1 Planctomycetota bacterium
CCACGCCCACATCCGTCAATTCTGTTGCCAACGAAACAATCTCGCGGATTTCATATTTTAGGTTGCTGGCACCTTCATGAAGAATATTTCTTCTCATAGTTAGATCGCAGGTAAAAAGTTAATGTTCATTTTTCGAGTCCGGCAGGGAGCGTCCCGAATAATCCTGTCGCCGAATTTCCATTTGCAGATTTAAAACCGCCTCTTGGACGAGCTGGGTAAGATCCTGATCGCTGAGTTGCGCGACTCGCTCTACCCCGATCGGCTCACCTACTTTCAGATGAATTGGGCAAGGAGTCGGAAACCAACTGGATTTCGGCCAAGCGTCATAGGCGCCTTCAATGGCCACAGGAACGATGGGTACTTTAGCACGACGGGCAATGGCGCAAAATCCCGGCTTAAATTCCTTGATCTCGCCATCGGGGGTTCGGGTTCCTTCCGGGAAAATCAAGACCATTTCCCCGTTTTTGAGCCGTTTGAGGGTCTTCTTGACTCCCGACAAACCAGACTCGCGGTTGATTGGAAACGCGCCCAGTGCAGCAATGATCCAACCAAACCATTTCAGCTTAAAGAGGGATTCGCGGGCCACAAAACTGACATACCGCGGGCTCGAATTGCCGACGAGAATCGGGTCCAGATGACTTTGGTGATTCGAGCAAATCAGAACAGCCCCATCTTGAGGGTAGCGTCTCGCCTGAAAAACCCGCAGACCAAAATAAACCATCCAGATCAACCTGAAAAAGTTGTTCAAACCACAATAGAGCAACCGGTCAGACCAACTCCGGGCGTCCGCTTTTTTTCTGGGCCTAACCTCGCCAGGAACCGTTTGCCGTTCCGTGCTGGATTTGGCTGGCTTGCCAGTCATGCCGTGTTCTGTCTCAGTCATGCCGTCCTCATCCTAAGATTCCTTGCAGGGTGAATTCTCCCGCGCCCCGATCTTGGTTTTAACCATGGCCGTAAGTTGCTCAACAACCTGCTGGATTGACAGACCATCCGTATTAAACTCAATCGCATCTTCTGCCTTTTGAAGTGCCCCAACGGTTCGTTGACAGTCTTGGTGGTCCCGTTCATCTTGATCTTGTTGGATTGCCTCAAGAGTGATTTGCCTTCCCTTGTCACTCAGTTCCTGCTGACGACGTTTTGCCCGTTCCCCAGAAGACGCTGTCAGAAAGATCTTGCAATCTGCTTTGGGAAAAGCAACCGTTCCCTGGTCCCGGCCTTCACACACCACATTACTGCATTGAGCCAGTTCGCGTTGTTTCTCAACCAACAGCTGTCGAATCCCCAAATGGTCAGCAATCGTTTTGACTCCACGGGAAATCTCAGGCGTCCGAATCTCCTCAGCAAGAAGGTTCCCTTTAAATCGAATGCCCTCCAGCGAAAACTCCAGCTCAGCATTCTGACACGACCGGTAAAGGGCTTCTGAATCCTCGAGATCCGTCCCGGCGGCCAACGCCGCAAACAGCATGGCACGGTACATGGCCCCAGTGTCGAGGTACCCGAATCCCAGTTCTCTGGCCAACAAACGGGCCACCGTGCTTTTTCCGGCGCCGGCTGGACCATCAATTGCAACAATCACCACCTAGCCTCAATTTCAATTAACTGGTTGGCGTTCAGGTGCAGAACTATTTTTCCGTTTTCCACCGGAATTTCTCCAACGGATTCCCCGTTGAACCGAATTTTCTTGGCTTGGCTAATCCACTTGAATGCACTTAGCCTGAATTTTGATTCCCGCCCCATGGTCTCCAAAATCCGGGCTCGAAATCCAACCGGAGTGCTTTGCTCCATCACGGGCTCCCAAGAAGTCGCCACCACATTTTTAGAGTCAAAATGGAAAAGCCAACTGCAATCGGGCGAGAGCTTCCTATCAGTCTCGACGGTTGCCGGTGACTTGATTAGGTGACAGGCCTGGAACAAGGGATTGGTCAAATCGACGCCAATACCAAACCGAAAACGACGGCACGACTCACCTTTGACAACATAAATCGAATCCAGGTAGCGATCACCACGACGCACGTGAAAGGGAACCCCGGCAGTTAATATCGAAGTCCTGGATTTCAACGTTTCTAGGTCGATATAGTGAGCCGCCTCGATCCGGTTACCCATGACTGCTTGGCGGGATTGATTCAACGTCGTGGAAACCAATGAACCTTCATCTTTGAATGCAAATCGCGACCCAACGTAGCAGTTCCAAGGATCGCCTGTGGGCGCCTCCAAATTCCGAAACTCAACATCAACCACGACGGCGCGACTCCCCCGGGACAATGAAAATTCCTGCGTGAATTCCGCAATCCTCTTACCGTCATTAACCAAATGGCCGGTTGCCTTCACCAAACCAAACGAAGTGCTGTTGTGGATCGTCTCCAACGAATCCAGCATCATGCTGGAATATTGGAAACGTCTGTCATTTTCCTTGGTTTTCGATCGGAGTGCCAAGACCTGGGACAGCCGATTGCCCCGGGTTTTGTAATCGTGAACAGCGCGAATCCCTCCTGTCACGGGATCGAGCATGACCTCGAGAAATTCATTGCGCAACGCGTGTTCGTCCACTACCAAAGGAGAGCGATGATTCACCGGGGGCGGGCTCATTGTTTCCGCGGCAGGAGCTGTCGTTTTTCCACGATAAACCGTGTCGTATCCCATGGCTGGCACATCCACAACCACATGGCCCCGGTCCACCGGAAGCGTTGAGATTTCTGAAGAAGCGTAGATGGGCTTCTCAACAGCGGGGGGCTGGACCCCCGAAACAAAAATGGAACTTCGCTGAACCAGACTATCGGTGTTGATGACCACTGTCGAACCATCTTGCGAACCGTGGCCAACTTCCCCGCCCAATGAATCGACCAATCGCTTTGCCGCTTGTTGTTCAAGGTTGGAAAGCCGTTCGTCCAGCAGTGGACTGGAATCCGTTTCTTTGGATTCAAATTCCTGAATAATTTCAGACCGGCTAACGCTCAATTTTTCAACGGGTTTTTCCTTAAAGATAGCGGTGAGAAATTCAAGCGAGCGAATCGAATCATAAGTCAGTGAACGTCGCCAATAGTCCATTGACTTAGAAACCGGGTTCCGCTGTCTGGCCATAATCGCTTGCTTAAAGTAGGGCGACTGGTATTGATCATGGTTAAACCGGTCGTGTTGATAGGGTTCCTCCATCTCCTCTAAAAATTGTGCGGTGGAAACAAATTTCCCTAGCACTGAACCATATTTGCAAATCCGTCTTAAATCTTCATACCAAATCGACGTTTTGCCAGGCCAATGAACAAAACAAATCGCCGCGGCGTGATCCATATCAAAGGATTCACCGATTTTAACGCCTAAATTGAGAAAGTGACCAGCCGCATTGGCGTCCAGCGGCACTTTCCCAAAGACCTCGATCTGAGCTTCACCATCACCTTCCCAAAAAGATTTGATCTGCATTCCTTCTGGGAACCGCCCGTCATCAAGCGTGAAGTGAAATGCCCCTTTGAAGCCAAAATGTTCAAGAATTTGAGGCAAAGAGGTCATCAACCCGTATCTGCGGCGGCCAAAAAAATCCACACCCTTTGAACAAATCTTCTGGTAACAAGATTTTCCGCGGGCAAATTCGTCAATCACAGATTCGATAGACAGCATCGGGAATCGTGTTTCGTGTTGACTGCCCCCCACGACAGTCGTGTTT
>JAZABE010000790.1:0-2695 GCA_036137535.1 Planctomycetota bacterium
CATTGCCTTTTAACCTGTTTTGGCGTAGTCCAAATTTTTCGAACGCCCGGTCACCTCCCGTTCCATCCCAAAATGCCAGTTTTTCGCTAAAAACCGCAGGTTTTTACGGTTTTATTAAGTCCTGACCGCCATAATCAAGTTTTGACACACGTGGAAAATAGCCGAAAAAGAACTCCGTGATTTCCGGTTCACGCCGACCAAAATTGGCCACAGACCGCCCAATCGATTTAAAATTGGAAGAATTTCCTGACTGAAACCCGGCAATACAATTGGAGTGGGCGCAGCCTTGGCATTCTTTCAATCCTCAATAATGAGGGCATTGCTGGCCCCATTGGGCTGAACCGATCTTTTGAATCACAAAACATTTCGACCGGGTAAAAGCTTTGGATTTCACGAACTTCCAGCCAAAACCCTCCATCCCCTATCACCGCAGCATCTCGGGAAAACAATTTCGCCAGTCAAAGCACCATGCTTCGTCATGAGCCATGGCGCTGGGTGACAAATCCAAAAAACGTTTCTTGGTGACTGGTAAAATAGCCGGTATAATCAAATTTCTTGCAACTACCGCGATTCGGAAGATAGGCTTACCATTTCCAGATTTGCTCTCCTGATTCTATTGCTTAGTCTGGCGGTCCCGGCAGGGAACGGGCGGAAACTGGCTACTCAGGCCCCAACCACCCAAGCCAGAATCTCTCCGGTCACCGTTTCCTCAAATACGGGTTTTGCAAAACCCGACCCGGCTCAAAACCTCCCCGGCCGACTTAATATCCAGCAAGACACCTTTCCAAGCAGACAACAGAGGGGTGGTCGATTCGCCAACCGAAACGACTATGCGACCTGGGAGATTCCGACGCAATGGGAAAAAGAAGTGTTTACATTTGTACGAATCCAATTTGACTCGTACGGGTATTCGGGACGGGGCCAAATGTGGGACAACGATTACCCTGATTGCGATTGGAATTTCTCAGTTCGACTTCACCAATTAACCTCTCTGAGAGTCGACCCCGATGGCAAGGTGCTCAGGTTGAATAACCCGGAGATTTTCAATCACCCTTTTCTTTTTTTATCCAATGCTAATCGGATTGCCATTTCCGACGAAGAAGCGAAATCTTTAAGACGCTATCTGCTCAATGGCGGCTTTGTCATGTTTGATGATTTCTGGGCGCCCCGAGCGTTTGAACACATCACCCAAGAAATGACCAAAGTTCTACCTGGTCGTCACCCCAGAGAATTGCCGGCAAATCACCCAATCTTCAGTTTGGTCTATCCCCTTAAAGGCACGCCTCAAGTTCCCAGCGTGCATGCTTGGCGACAAGGGGATTTATTTGAATACTGGCACGGGGATCCGGAAGGTGACGAAGCCCCGCATTTCTGGGGTTATTTTGACGATGATGACCGGCTAGTCGCATTACTCTGCCATAACAACGACATTGGAGACGGCTGGGAACGCGAAGGTGAAAACGAAGATTATTTCCGCCAGTATTCCGAGCGCGTTTCTTACCCACTGGGCATCAACATCATCGTCTACGCATTAACCCATTAGGGACGGTAACAATCGGCAGTTCTCAGATCAACCTGCCGCCCAACACGTGGGTCACGACCGTCACAGAAACTTTAATACGATATGATCTAACAACGATAGTAAACACGCATTTGAAGGTTTCATTGAACAAACACCCTGGACACGCCTAACCCTCGTCTGGTAACCAGGCACCCTGCAAAATCCAACCCTATCCTCCTAGAGAATGTTTTCACAGTCTTCATTGAATTTCGACGATTGGTTCGGAAAACCACTGCCTGGCACCGGTGCAAGTGGGCAGAACAGGCCAATGGATTGGTTTGCCCCAACCCTGATTAAGCGTTTTAACCAATGCTCTCCTCGGATGACCGTCCATGATTAAACCCCAGATCATCCGCTGGAGCGGATTGCATTACGGTTGGGTTGTTCTGCTGATCGCCATGATCTGTCAAATCTTTACCGCTCCAGGTCAAACGGTCGGGGTCTCTGAGTTTAAAGACCTTTATGCCCACCAACTCCAGGCTTCCCCAAGGACCGTGGCGATATACTACTGCTACGGAACAGCATTGGGCAGCTTTGCGTTGCCTCTTTTTGGATTTCTCATCGACCGAATTGGCTGTCGATCATCGCTAATCGTGATTTCGTCCCTATTGGCTATCACCTGCTTTCTGTCTGGGTGGGTGACTAATGTTTGGGGAATGTTACTGGCCTTCACTTTTCTGAGAATGCTTGCACAAGGAGCCTTATCGCTAGTGGCAAGCACCATGGTGGCCCTTTGGTTCAAGCGAAAACTGGCGATCGCTTATTCGGTTATGAGTGTTGGTTCTGGGTTCGGAATGATGTTTGTCCCCTACGTCTTTAAACCCCTATTCCAAACCTTTGAACTTGCGGTGGGATTTCAAATCATTGCCTTGGGAATCTGCCTGCTAATCCCCTTGGCGATCTTCTTGGTCGTGGATCGCCCGAGTCTAATCGGTCTATCCCAAGATGGTGATCCAATTCCCCGCGAAAACCAAGAACCTTCGGCCAATGAAAAGTCACACTGGATCAATCCGGATGATTTCACTTTTTGGGAGGCAATCTCTACACGAAGTTTTTGGATTGTTACGGCTTCCCAATCGGCTTGGGCGTTAATTGGAACAGGATTGGTTTTTAATCGAAAATCAATTTTCACAT
>JAZABE010000791.1:0-2319 GCA_036137535.1 Planctomycetota bacterium
TGCGGTGTTAACTGTGGTGTTGTCGTTGATGGGGTGGACATTTTGGTCGTCTCTTGGCAGCAATCGTGACCAATCATTTGGTAATGATCAGGCACCGGTTTCTGCGGTGGTCTTAATCGACACTTCACCTCGGATGTTGTATCAGGTGGCCCGTGAGGTTGAGCAGGGCGTTTGGGAATCAAAAACGAGGTTGCAAGAGAGCCAGGAAATCGCAGATTGGTTAGTTCGGGAGTTGCCGGAGGCTAGTGAAGTTGCTGTAGCCGATGCCACAGCCAGTGAGCTTTTCTTTTCTGTCGATATTGCGGCGGCTGCAAAACGGGTTTCAACATTGCAGATCAGTTATCAACCAGAAACATTGGTCGAACGCATTGAATCGTCGGTCCTTTTTCTAGATGCCCAAACCCCGTCCGGCAGGAAGCCTCGGGAGATTTATGTGTTTACGGATCGGAGTCTGGGGAGTTGGAATTCAAAAAGACAAAAAGAGTTGCGAATGATTTTGTCCGAAAGGAGTGATCTTTCTCTTTACCTGGTCGATGTCAGTGTTGAAAATCCGACCAATTATCAGATGGATGATCTTGAGCTTAGCGCCGAAACGATTGCCGTTGGGGGAAGTGTTCAGGTGAAAGCAAGGGTTCTCCGCTTGGGGCCTGCGGGGGAACGACCTGTCCATCTTTATTTGGATCAGGTCGAACCTGGAAAACCGGTTTATCTCGATGGTGAGACCGTCCTCCCTCAGCAACGATTAATTCGAGTGGCAGCATTGGCCTTTGATGAAAATAAAACACAGCAAGTTGGTTTTACCATAAACAAGCTGGGTGCGGGAATTCATCATGGGATGATTCGTGTCGAAGGTGATGATTCGCTTAGCGTCGACAATCAACGCTATTTTACGATAGAAGTAAACGAGCCGCAGACCGCACTTTTGGTCCGGCCTTCTTCCGGAGATGGTGACAAAACACCTGTCGTCTCTGGTCATGTTGAAGTGGTTTTGGCGCCGAGTGAAATGGTCGATTCTGGCCAAAATCGATTTGAGGTGACCACAGTAGATCAGGCGAATCTGTTAGGGAAAAATCTGAGTCAGTATTCATCGATTTATTTGCTCGATCCGGAAGGGTTGAACCCTGTTGAATGGAAACAGTTAAACAAGTACGTAGCAGCAGGGGGTGGATTGGCACTATTTCTTGGCGAAAACGCGAAATTTAACTTGGGCCCCGATCCGCGGTTTCGGTCGCCGGAAGCGTCCAAAATTCTTGGTGGGAAGCTGGGAGAAGTCTGGACGCCAACCGAGGCGTTTATTTCAATTTCGGACTATAGCCATCCTGTGGTTCAAGGGTTCCGGAGGTATGCTACCGATGATGTTTGGAGGGATTTTCCGGTGTATCAACATTGGGGGCTAGAGCTATTGGAAGAAGATTCTTCGAGTCAAATCCTAGCTCGGTTTTCGAATGGCCAACCGGCGATAGTTGCTCGAACGTTGGGCGAAGGAACGGTAGTCGTGGTGACAACCCCTTTGACGGAACCTGGCCAAATTGTAGGGCGTAACCGCTGGAATGATTTAACCACGGGTGAATGGTGGCCTTCGGCGATGCTGATCGACAAGTTAGCTGATTTTTTAACGGCTTCCCATTCACTTCGATTGAACTACTCGGTGGGTGGAAATGTAGTTTTGAAAGAACCAGCTGTAAATGGATGGGATCGGTACTTGATGTTTTCTCCCCGAGAAGAAGCACCGACTGAAGTTGCCAATGAGAATGATGAAATTCGGTATCGGTTCACGGATTCGGTTGGCCATTATCGAATGAAGCCCATCGGGAGAGTTGGGCATCGTAAAGGGTTTAGCGTGAACATTGGCCGCGGGCAAACTGATTTGCAACAAGTCAGTGATTCGGTTTTGGATTCGGTGATTGGTGAGAATCGTTACGAGATTGCAAAGTCAAAAGCCGATATCGTTCGTCAACAAAGCCACGTCCGGGAAGGAAAAAAGTTTTTCCCGTTATTGATTTCAATGTTTGGAATTATCCTGTTGATGGAGTTTGTCATGTCGAATCGGTTTTATCGGACCCTTTGATTCGATGGGCTTTGCAACCTGCTTGGAGTCTTTTGAGTCCCAGAGAACGAGAATTAATCAATAGACAAGTGGAATTTTAATCTCCGAATAGAGTGTTTCCCCACGGGATAGTTTTCCCAAGTCGCTCATCCATGATTCCAGCAGGGTCGTTTGATTGGCATTGGCGGTGACCTGCAGGTGGATATCCATGCATCGCTCGACACAATCGGTGGCTGCATCGGCACCGGCCTGCCAATTTTTGACTGCAAGAT
>JAZABE010000792.1:0-2200 GCA_036137535.1 Planctomycetota bacterium
AACCTGGTGTTTAGCCAAACCTTCGAAGTGACAGTTCTGCCGGTCAACGATGACCCTGAGTTTGAATCTCCTCGAGAGTTAGAGTTTACCCAATGGGTTAACGACTTCCAGGTCGAACTTTCGGGCATTTCACCGGGTCCCTACGAAGATCAGCCGTTGGAGTTTCGTGTCCGTACGGACCATGAAGACTTGATTCAGGATCTTTCAATTGATTACAGCGGGGGGGCGACCGGGCTTCTGGTTTTCAGCACAGTCGAAGGAAAGCTTGGCCTCGCGAAAATCCGGGTAACGTTAGAGGATGGAGGGGATGATCAGGATCTGTCCACGCGACAGGACAATTGCAAGGTGTCACAGGTCATCGACGTTGCCGTGACGGTTAAAAAAAGAACTTATGCCATTTCCGATCGAACGGTTTTTGGTGAAATCGAGGGGACGTATCGAGATACTTACTGGAAGAACCAGTATTCCCAGAACATCAAGGAAACGCTGTTTCGGGCCTATCGACGAAGTCGTTTAGAGCATCAGTGGGAATTTGATCTGATCGGCGGGGATGTGGGCATGGAATTCTTTGTGATGGCCAGCCACGATGCCACCAATGAACAGTTTCGGTTCCAGTATCAAGTCAACAGCGGGGGTCCCTGGAAACCGCTGGTAACGACGGATCAAAATGACGGTAAGCAATACTCGGTTCGCTTGCTGGACCCCGATCTCGTGGGGAATCGAAAAGTATTGGTGCGGGTGGTCGATACGGTAAGAACGGATGAAGCGGAACTGGCGACGGTGAAGGTGGACCGAATGTTCTTTTTGGCTCATCGCTTGGTGCCGTTGGAGGAAGCGGTGAACGTGCTGGTGTTTGATCCAGAAGGTGCCGAGGGCGGTGGCAATAAAGCACAGTTTCGTTTTCAGCTGGCGGATCGGAATCGGCTTGACCGGGACGTGGAAGTTTTTTACGAACTGAGTGGCACGTCTGAAAACTCAGATTACCGTGAAGTGTTCAGAGGGTCCAAGGTGATCAAGGCGGGAAACCTGATGACACGTTTGTTTGTGACCCCCAAATCCGATGACCGTTTTGAAGGTGCTGAATCGGTAACGGTTAGAATCCTTGGCCACCAATCGTACCGGTTGACCGGCGACCCCGTGGCAACGGTGTTGATTCACGATGAAGACCGGGTGACGAGGGAAGCCCATGGAGAAGTGACGCTTTACGGTAGCCATGATCTGAATTACCAGCAAACCTATTATCTGGATAACCAGTGGGAGAGTTTAACCGAAGAAGTTTATGCCGGGGGGCAACGGACTCGGATGGACCATCGATGGAAATTTGACTTGTCCGGAAAATCCCAGGTGATTTTCAGGGGGCGTTTTCAAATGACTCAGGCTGCGGGGCTGGACCAGTTTCAGGTCGTGTACTCGGTCGATGGCAGCGCCTGGTACACTTTGGGCCGTTTGGAATCGGACGGACTGGTCGTTGATCTTGAGAAGGCGATTTCGCTACCCGAGGGCACTACCGAAGTTTGGGTCCGGGTGTTTGATCGGTACCGAAAAAATGGTGACAATGTACCGACCAAAGTAGCGATCGATCAACTTTGTTTTGAAATGGTCCAGTCATTTGAGATGCCCAGGGCCATGGAGTTGGCTCCCGTTCCAGTCATGCGGGGTTCTGTTGAGGCACCGCAGCGGTTCTTCCCTGCCCCCAAGTTCAAGGCGGCTGCAGGCTGTCCTCTGGAGATTGAAGTGTTTGAATTGTTGGGGCAAAGTGAGAACGAACTGTGGGAATTTCAGGATGCTCAAGATCCGTTCGAATGGGAATCGTTTTATCGACACTATCAAATGGCGAATTGGGAATTGAAGTTCTGGGACAATGGCTTGCGAGATCGGCTTGCGTCGATACTGTGAGGTTGTCTTGGGTGACCTCAATGATTTTGTGTTGCATCCGGAGGGCGTCTTGCGGTTTCGTCCAGCGGTTATTCCTTGGTTGCAAAAAAAAGCCAGTCGGTTTGCTCGACATTGATCAAGTCGTTCCACACGGTGATTTCCTGAACGTCGACTTTGGTGAATACTTTTTCGAGCTGATGAAGCAACGGAGAATCGTCGGCATACGACCAAACTCCCAATACTCCTCCCGGTTTCAAATGAGCGGAGGTTCGTTGTAAACCTTCTTCAGTATAGAATCCGTGGCTCTGCTCTCCCAGGACTTCTT
>JAZABE010000793.1:0-1207 GCA_036137535.1 Planctomycetota bacterium
AAAATACCCGCATCGAAACTCTCTCCGCTTGGGGGTTGAGGCACTGGAGCCGGCTCGGTGACCTGCGGGGCAGCAGCCGTTTTCTCATCGCCCTCCGGGACGGCGGGGGCAACAACCCCGGATGGGGCGGCAACCGTGATGCTCGTCGCACATGACGGACACTCGATCGATTCCCCAGCGTACTCCGACGGCACAGCCATTGGTTCGTTGCAGACAGTACAATTAAATCGAATGTAAGGCTCGGGCGTTTTCAGTTCTGCAGCATTTGATTGTGTAACGGCTGGAACCGGCACCTTTTGCTGGCAGGACGGGCAATCGATCGACTGGCCACCCAGTTCCTGCGGCACCTTGAGATGCTGATCGCAAGCGGGACAGTTCAGGCGAGTCAGACCCTCATCCGGCTCACCTTCCGATTTCGGTTTTTTGCCCGGTTGAAGTTTGATCGAGGCCGGCTTTTCCGGCTTTGGCTTTGAAGACTCGGTTTTTTTCAGGGACAAGGCTCCACCGCCGGATCCCTTCTTTTTCACATCCCCCCACTTGATCCGAATTCCCCCATCATCGGGAGACTGTTGAACCGGAGTGTCGCATTCAGGACAGTTGACCGGTTTCCCGGCATTCTCTGCCGGGACCTCAAACTGGTGGTCGCATTGCTCGCACTTGACACTCATGCCTCCAAAGATTTCCTCCAGACATAGTAGATAAAATATTTTGAATTACAATATTTATTTCAGAGTTGGCACTTGGCTTTTTAACGGAGTTGCGAGTCCAAGCGCTTGGCCAAGCGCAAAATAAGGAGTATCCGATTCCGGAAAACGAAGGTGACTGTAAATAAGTGCATGATGGATTTTGAGTGACTGCCGTTTGAACTGCCACTTTTCAGAACGCCCTATTCCTCCCCGCTAAACTCATCGATTGCCTTTTGCAGCACGCAAGCATTGCTGCCTCAAGCACGCCAATGATTTCAATGGCAGGGATAATTCTGCGAAGCTATTCGCTTTGAGTTTCCAGCTTTGTGGAGACGTCAATCTCTCTCCACTCCTTACCGAATAATTCGTACTCGTAAATGCCTGTCCATTTATCAAATCGCATGAATGTCGGAGATTCAGCTCCTTCATCTGTTTTGTCATGCAAAACAACACTTTCGTACCGATCCGAATGTTCCAGTTGCATCCATGTTTGAAAACCAAATCCAGCCAAAATGAAGCAA
>JAZABE010000794.1:0-5074 GCA_036137535.1 Planctomycetota bacterium
GCGACTCCAATGCGGATACCAGATCCACGCCCGATTCAACCATAATCGCCAACTGCGAAGTCAGTTGCACAATTTCAGTGTTAGAAATTCGCGGCAAACAGGCCTGTCCAAAAAAGTTATACCGAGCTTCCTGCGTTGTTTCTGCACCGAATTTCGGTACGGAACTTGGGCTAGAAACGGCACATCCCGATTCTTCTTTTCCAAAAAATCGTGCAGTTCTCGGAACTGCCTGAAGTTCAGTAGTCACCATCGATCTTTACTCCACGAAAACAATCTTGGCAACTTCGTCCAAACTGGTAACTTCCTGTTCCGCAAGTTTGATCGCCGAATCCAATAACGTCTGGCCCCCGCTTTCCTGGAAACAGGTTCGGATCGAATCGATCCCCGGATCACGCCCAATCAACTCTCTCATTTGCTGGTCGATTTCCATTACTTCGTAAATACCAACACGCCCCTTAAACCCCGAGTCGTAACAACTTCGACAGCCCTCGCCCCGGCAAAAGCTGCGCCGGCTTTCGCCTTGGTAATGAAGCGCCTGCAAGTACTCAGTGGGCGGGTAGTAGATGGAACGACAGTTCAGGCAGATCTTCCTGACCAACCGCTGGGCGATAACACCCGCTAACGAGGCAGCGACCTTGTAGGGTTCGACGCCCATGTCCATCAGTCGGGTAATCGCCCCGGCTGCATCGTTGGTGTGCAAAGTGCTTAAGACAAGATGCCCGGTCAATGCCGCCTGCACGGCCATCGCAGCAGTCTCGGCATCTCGAATTTCTCCCACCATGATCACGTCCGGATCCTGGCGAAGGATAGACCTCAATGCGGAGGCAAAATTCAGAGACCGGTTCCCATCAGCCTGCACTTGATTGATCTGCTCCAGTTGATATTCAACCGGGTCCTCAATGGTCACAATATTGCGGTGAATTGACTTGATTAGTTCGAGGGCCGAATACAAAGTCGTCGTTTTCCCACTCCCGGTGGGGCCAGTCACCAGCAATAACCCATGGGGCCTTTTTAGGAGTTTCTTGGTTTTAGGCAGCAGTTCTTCTCCCATACCTAAATCGTTAAGGTTGAAGGTCAGTCGCGACCGATCCAAAACACGAATGACTGCTTTCTCACCAACAATCGTGGGCAACGTCGAGATCCGAAGATCGATTTCCTTGCCTTCAACCAACACTTGGCAACGTCCATCCTGAGGCGCCCGTTGTTCAGCAATGTCCAGTTTTCCCATTACTTTGATTCGGGAAATAATCGCCGCATGCATGTTCTGGCGTGGCCTCAATGTTTCCACGAGTTGGCCATCGACTCGGTAACGAACCGACGAATTCTTGCGTCCGGGTTCGATATGAATATCACTGGCTCCCTGCCGGAGCGCCTGCACAATAACGAAATTAACCAGGTTGACAGTTGGGCTCCCGTCAGAAAGCTGCTCCAGTGATGGTGCAGTGACCGTCTCCACATCATCGTTCACTTCGACAGCGGAATCTTCGAGGTCTGCGGTTACCGCATCGACAGAAAAATCTTTTTCGTAACACCGATTCGAAATGCGTTCGATCGTATTGGCAAATGAAAAGACAGGATTGACGTTCAGGTTGGTAATCCGTTCAATTTCGTCAATTTTTTGCAAGTTCCCTGGTTCGGCCATAGCGACTGTTAACTGGTCACGAACTTTGAACATCGCAAGCACATTTTCTCGGAGTGCAAACGTTTGAGGAATCAAGTGAACCGCCTTGGGATCCACAACGCCTTCCCTGAGCCGAACAGCATTGACCCCAATCTGTTTTTCAATCACCGGTAACAATTGCTCTTCCGAGATCACGCCCAGCTCTAACAGGGTTTCACCGAGTTTCTGGCCTTTTTCTGATTGCAACTGTAACGCCGCCACAAGATCAGTTTCATTGATCAGGTTTGCATTGATCAACTGCTGTCCAAACGGAACAACGGGCGTTTCATCCTCACTCCGAGAATCTTGCGCAAGGACACTGCCCACTGGAGAATTGGCTGATTTCCCTTCAAATACCAGACCGCTCATTTGGCAAAACTCCCTAGGGCATCAATGAGTTTGTCAAAAATGGACAGGCGTTGATCCACTTGAGTCACGTGGACAATATCTGTGCAAAGTGGATTTAAACCAGAAAGTTTCAAATCAACACCCCGACGAGAATACCTCTCCTGCATATCCAGCAGTGCTTCCAGTCCCTGGCTGTCCAGCAGGGGAACACCAGACATGTCAAACACGGTCATCGGCTGGCCACAGGCCAGTAGCTCTGAAAACGTTTGGTTGAAATCAGCAATCGCTTCACTATTTAAAGGTGAACCGCAACTCACAACCTGGACTGCTCCCTGGAGATTTTTTTCAAACATGACAAACTTCCTGAGGAATACCAATTTGCAGTGTAAACGTTGTCCCCTCTTCGACCCTGCTCTCTACATCAAGCTTTGCGCCATGCAACTTGGCCACTTCATTCACAAACGTCAGCCCCAGACCGCTGCCAGCCTCTTCATGAACCCGCTCGTCATCACTGCGGAAAAATTTATCGAAAATCTTTGGGAGATCTTCCTCGGAAATCCCGATTCCATTATCGGAAACACTGATCAACAACTGGTCCTGGTTGACCTGTGCCTTAAAGATCACATGCCCACCGGGTGGCGTGTACTTTGCGGCATTTCCAAGCAGGTTCACTAGCGAGGTTGAGAATTTTTCTTTGTCCAACGGCAACTCAGGAAGCTTTTCCGAAAACAAGGTTTGCAACGCTATGCTTTTTTGCTTCATTAACGGAGACACTTTCGCCACAACGTCTTCAAGCAAACGATCCACTTCGACATGCTGCAGGGTGGCATGAAGTGAGCCCGCTTCAATACTGCTGACATCCAACAACTCATCAATGAAACGGGCCAAGCGGGTTGCCTCGGTATTGATGATATTACAGAACTCTTTTTGCTGCTCGACATCCGTCAATTCACTAAGCGATAACGTTTCTGCGTAAGCCTTGATATTGGCCAACGGGGTCCTTAACTCATGGGTTGCGGAATTCAGAAATTCGTCACGCGCTTTTTCGGCCAACTTTTGCTGCGTCACGTCACGAATGCACCAGGCTTGCCCTGCTCGCGGATCACTCGCGCCGGGGGCGATTGGGTGCTTACCAACTCTTAAAACCCGGTCACCAAACTCCGTGTTTTTCCGCACTTCAGTGATTACTTGACGGGAATTGGAACGGTGATCAAAAACCCCACCCAGTGTGTTTTTCCCGTCAGATTCAAGCCGGGCGATCAAGTCTTCACCGATTAGATTTTCTTTTTCATCTTCACCTAAAATGGCCGCCATCGCGTTATTGATAAAGGTAATTTGCCCATCAATATTGGTTTCAGCAATTCCATCAGGAAGACTGTCAACCGCTTTTTCATGGCGATCATGGTCTCCCGAATCAACCAAATTGAGCAAACGTTCTTTCAGTTCCGGTCGCTCATGCGGATCTCCAAGTTCATTCACCAAAGCATTCCAGCCCAGGGAAACTGCCGTGCCCGATTTGATTTTTTCAAATTGCGACATCACCAATGAAGGCTTGGCAGCAAATTCGACCAACTGAGAAACCACAGGTCCCAGTGGACAGAGTTGCTTCCGTAGCAAAACGCCTCCGACAAAAATAAACGCAAGCGGCAGGCAAAACACCAACGAAAACAAGGGACCAAAGTCTGCAACCGTTAACCAGGATGAACCCCGGCGAAACATCACCACGTAAGTTCCAGTCGCTCGCTTGGCTCCCAGTTCCTCGGAAAGTTGAACACCATTGAACTCTGAATCCTCGACCTCCATGATTTCAATCCCCTGTTCCAGTCTCACTTTCCCGCCATAAAATCCCCGACTCTTGCCGACACGGGAAGGATTACTACTGGCAACGCAAATTCCATCCGGCGTATACACTGCACAGTCACTGACGTCTGACGCGATTGAAAATCGCCCGCAAAGTTGCTGGAGACGATCGAATTCCTGGTCTTCCAGGGCAATGCCAATCTTGGCAACTTGCCGATTGAACACATTCTTTCTGGCCATGGCTGACTGATCTTCCTGGCCAAAATGGTAGACAACAATCACTCCAACCAGCATCGACAGCATGCCGAGCAGAGAAAACAACAGGTACAGCGCAAAAACCCTGTTCGAAAATTCGTTGATCTGGTTTTTGCGTTTCATAGTTTCGGCCACTCCTCCCGGGTTCCCTTATTATTCGGAAATCCCGGTTACCAGTAGGGAATTAACGATTTTGACGACCGCTGTCGGTGAAAACGGTTTTTTGATTACTTCGGCAACACCGAATTCTGTTTCGAGTCGGTCGACATCGACCTCAAATGCTTTTGCGGTCAAAAGCACAAAAGGCACCGCCGAATTTTCGGTCTGCATTCGAACAAAACTCAATAGTTCAATGCCGGTCATCCGAGGCATCTGCTGATCTGAAATAATGACATCAAATTCCGTTTGCTTCGCAGCCTTCGCCGCCTCCTGGCCATTTTTCGCCGAAACCACCTGAAACCCAGCCCTTTGAAGGGTGAATTGAAGAATACCGTTGAGGGCGGTATCGTCTTCTGCCACCAAGATTTTCGGTAGGTCGTTCATTGCAAAATCGTTCCAAAAAAATAACGAGCCGAATGAGTTCGGCTCGCCTCTCCAGTACCGCTGATAGTCACAAATTAAAACTCGTCGTATTTAACGTCTGAGTCAGTTTTTGATTGGCCATTAAAGTTAACGATAAATTCGCCGGTTACGCTGTTGTAATGCCAACCTTCATTAGGTGACGCTACCCCGCTGATCTCTGTGTCTGTATTGGTGTACTTAATGCCTGTAGGCAAACTCGCACTTCCAACCGGACAGGAGGGAAACTCTCCTCGAATGTAATCGTCCAGGTCACCTGCCAAATCACTTGACTGTCCGGGCAAACTACCGTTTTCGGCCTGATACAACTGAACGGCATCCCGCACCGTGGCCAGCGAAGTTCGCAAACCATTGTCGACCGCAATATCCGATGTTGCAAAAAACTTTGGTACGGCGACTGCTGCCAAAATTCCCAGAATTAGTATCACGATC